>JANPMR010000035.1:0-15004 GCA_031427055.1 Rubrivivax sp. | reverse complement strand
GCCCTTGGTAGCCGCCTGCTGCGCCATCTGCATGTAGTGCTGCGTGGCTTCCGATTCCATCCGCTCGGCCGACACGAGCTTTGTAAATCGCGAGGTTTGGCCTACGTCGCCCCGCACGCCGTCCTGCGCTGTGGCGCGGCCACTCAGCATCACGCCGCTGCTCAGCAACGCGCCGCCCGCCAGCAGCGCGGTGAAACGGCGCCGTCCGTGCAGCGCGCACAGGCTGCAGCCGGCGGTCACAGTCTTGTCTTGTTCAGGGGTCATGGGCGATCGGAGTGCGCGGCAGCGCGACAGTTCCGCGGATTCTAGGCAGGCGGCTCACGGCAAGTGGCTTCCAGGCAATAGGCCCGGCCGCATGTCGGCCCGGCCGCACGGCCAGTGCCTAGAATCGCGCCGCGCCCGCCCATGTCCACCCACCCCGCCGCCGCCGCCGAAAACGGCCTCGCCCTGCTCTCGCCCGCCATGCGCAGCGTGGCCGAACGTGGCGCCGAACGCCGCTATCGGCGCGGCGCCATCCTGATCCCCCACGGCGACGCGGGGGGCACGCTGTACTACATCGTCCGCGGCCGGCTGCGCGCCTACACGGCGCGCAGCGACGGCCAGGAATTCACCTTCGGCTTCTACGGGCCGGGCGAGTACATGGGCGAGCTCAGCCTGGACGGCGGCCCGCGGTCGGCCAGCGTCGTCGTCGAACAAGCCGCGGTGTGCCGCATCGTCACGCGCCAGGCGCTGGAGCAGTGCATCGCCGAACAGCCGGCGCTGGCCTTCGAGCTGCTGAGCAAGGTGATCGGCCGCGCGCGCGATCTGTCGGCCCGTGCGCGCGATCTGGCGCTGAGCGACGCCTACGGTCGGCTGGCCATGCTGCTACGCGACGGTGCGCTGGCGCAGAGCGATGGCACGCTGTGGCTGCCGGCCGCTGTGACGCAGGCGCAACTGGCGCAGCAGGTGGGCTGTTCGCGCACCATGGTCACCAAGTTGCTGGGCGATCTGGTCAAGGGGGGTTATCTGGTGCTGGACCAGAAGCGCTGGCGGCTGCTGCGCGCGCTGCCGTCGCGCTGGTAGAGCGCTACTACTGCACCAGCGTCGGCATCGGCGCGGCTACTGGACCAGCGCCAGCATCGGCGGCAGGGCGCCGACGCGGTCGAGCAACTCACGGATGCTGTGCGCGCCGCACTTGATGCGCAGCTGGCCAATCTGGGTGCGCACCGTGGACAGGCGCACGCCCTTGTCCTGCGCGATGTCGACCGGCCGGCGGCCGCACAGCAGCGCCTCGAGCACCGCGGTCTCGGCACCGGTGAAGGCGTGCAGGCGGGCGAATGTCTGCACCGCAAGGTCTTGCGTGCGGCGCGAGTGCGGCAGCGACACCAGTGCGGCGCCGTCGCCGCCGTCGCCCAGCGGCAGCACCGCCACGGTGACGGCCGCAGCACCCTGCCCCAGCGTGAGCATGCGGCGCAGGCCGCGGTGCATGGCGGCGTCCAGCGCGTCGATCAACGCTGCCGTGTCGGCGGGGGCGCTGGCGCGCAGGCGGCCGGCGTCGATGTGCAGCGGCAGCTCGCCGTCGAGTGCGGCGCGCGCCAGGCGGTTGGCGTGCAGCACGCGGGCACCCGCGGTCACCAGCAGCATGCCGCGGCCGACGTGGTCCAGCGTCTGCGACAACCAGCGCACCAGCGCGGCGCCGTCGGTGTCCGCCGCAGGCTCGGCGCGCAGTGGCACAGTGCGGGCGATGGACAGGGTGGGCATGGTCATCATGGTGAAGCTCCTGGGTGGCACGGGCGAGCGGCTGATGCCACCCTGAGCTGCGACCTTATGACCCGATGCGTGCCGCAGGGTGTCAGCGCGCTGCATTGGCACGGTCAATATTGACACTCTCAGTCGTCAACCATGCCGGCCCCGGCCGGTGCATCCAGCGCGCGCACGCTTTCGCGCAGCCACCACAGCATCAGCAGCGCCGGCACCGCCAGCACGGTGCTGATGATGAAAAACGTGGGCCAGCCGATGCTCTCGGCCAGCACGCCCGCCAGCGGCCCCACCCAGACGCGGCCCACCGACGCAAAGGCGCTCAGCAGCGCGTACTGCGTGGCGGTGAAGCGCTGGTTGCACAGGCTCATCATGAAGGCCACGAAGGCCGCGGTGCCCATGCCACCGGTGATGTTCTCGAAGGCCACCACCATCAGCAGGCCACCGTCCACCGGCGTCGGCGCGGCCAGCTTGACAAAGCCCCAGTCGAAGGGCGGCAGCGTGGTGCCGGGCAGCACGCCCTTGCCGGACACCGCCAGCCACCAAAAGCCCAGATTGCTGGCCATCTGCAGCACGCCAAAGAGCATGAGCGAACGCCACAGCCCCAGCCGCAACATCAGCGCGCCGCCCAGCAAGGCGCCGCCGATGGTGAGCCACAGCCCGATCACCTTGTTGACCACGCCCACCTCGGCCGAGGTGTAGGCCATGCTCTTCAGGAGGAAGGGCGTCATCAGGCTGCCGGCAAAGGCATCACCCAGCTTGTAGAGCACGATGAAGAGCAAGAAGGCCGCCGCACCACGCTGGCTGAAGTAGCCGCGCAGTCCGCCCAGCAGGGTCTCGAAACGCGCGCGCCGCGCCACCCACGCCGCCAGCGGCAGGGTGAAGCCAATGCCCAGCAGCAGCGCCGCAAGATCAACCCAGCGCTGTTGCAGCGCGGCCGGCAAGGTACTGCCCGACAACAGCGGCGTGACCAACGCCGAGGCCACGGCCGGCGCGTAGCGGTCGCTCAGCCAGGCGCCGGCAGCCACTGCCGCGGCCATGGCGGCAAAGCCGCGCAGGTCGTCGCGCGCACGCGTCGGCGCCTGGGGCGATGTCGACCGTTTCGGCAGGGCCGGCAGCGGCGGCAGGATCAAGGCCGAGAGCACCGCCGCGCCCACCATCAGCAGCGCCATCACGCGATAGACCTCGGGCCAGCTCCAGCCGCCGCCCTGCGCGGGGTCGGTCCAGATCAGCGCGATGCCGCCCGACAGAATCATGGCCAGCCGATAGCCCATCACGCCCAAGGACGCGCCCATGCCGCGTTCGGCCGGTGCCAGCAGGTCGGTGCGATAGGCGTCGATGACGACGTCCTGCGACGCCGACAGAAACGCCACCGCCACCGCCAGCAGCGCAAAGGCGCGGAGGGCATCGCCCGGCGACGTGGCGGCCAGCAGCCACAGCGTGCCGGCCAGCGCCAGCTGCGTCAGCACCAGCCAGCCGCGGCGCCGCCCCAGCCAGGGCAGCTCGAAGCGGTCCATCAGCGGCGCCCACAGGAACTTGAAGGTGTAGGGCAGGCCCACCAGGCTGAGGAATCCGATGGCCGCCAGGCTCAGGCCCTCGACGGTCAGCCAGGCCTGCATGGCCTGCCCCGTCAACGCCAGCGGCAGCCCGCTGGCAAAGCCCAGCAGCGCGACAACGGCAAGACGGTGCAGCGCCGCGAGGCGTCGGTGCAAGGGCATGCGGGGGATTCTAGGCAGCGGCCGACGGCGGTCTGGCGTGCGGCCAGCGCATCACCCCGGCCGCGGCGCTTGCGGGTGCTGCTTGTAGATGGCCTCGGCCAGTGCCAACAGCGTCGGCCGCGGCAGCTCGCCCACCAGCGCGTAGCCGCAGCCTTCCTCGACCCAGTAGAACATGCCCAGGGCGCCCTGCTGTTCGTAGCGGAAGGCCGTCTCGGCGCCGTTCTCGGGCTTGCGCAGGTAGACCGTGACGCGCAGGCCCTGGGCGTCCTGGTACATCAGTTGCGCGCTCTTGCCGGGGCCGTCGGGCAGCAAGCGGCCGCCCACCAACTCGAAACCCTGCGCGCGCAGGTCGAACAGCTTGACGGGGATGTCGATGCGCTTGGTGAGCCAGCGCGCCAGGTGCTCTTCCTGCGCCTTGACTTCCACCGCGTGGCGCGGCTCGACGGTGTAGACGCTGTGCGCCAGCGCCGCGCGCTGCGCCCAACCCTGCGCGGTGCCCGCGGCCATGCGTTGCTGCTGCGCGGCAAGTTGCCCTTGCTGCCATTTCCACACACCGCCGCCGCCGGCCAGCGCGCCGGTCAGCAACAAGCCGGCCGCAGCCGCAGCCATGGCCCAGCGCGGCGCTCGCGCGCCCTGCCAGACCACGGCGCTCAGACGCGCCGGCACAGGCTCTTGCGTCGGCAGCGCAAAGCGCGTGCGAAGCGCGTCACGGTCAGCCGCCCAGCGCTGCACACGCATTGCGTCCTCGGGGTGCTGCTGCAGCCACACATCCACTTGCTGGCGCGTAGCGGCATCGAGCTCGCCGTCGACCCAGGCACTGAGCTGTTCGTCTGTGATGCGTTGTTCGTTCATCGTCATATCACCCGTCGCAACGCGGGCGCCGCCGGGCGCGCCTCGCCGTCAAGAAGCCGCCGCAGCGTGGCGCGCGCCCGAAACACCCGCGACATCACCGTACCCACCGGGACGTTCATCACCTCGGCCACCTCGGCGTAGCTGAGCTGCTCCACGCACACCAGCAGCAGCGGCTGGAGTTGATCGGGCGAGAGCTGCGCCAGAGCGGCCTTCAGATCGATCTGCAGCCCGATGTCGGCGCCGGCCCCGCCACCGGATTCGTCCTGCACACGCTCCAGGTCGGCCGGGTCGGTTGCCGTCATGCGCGATTCGCGCCGCAGGGTGTCGAGAAAGGCGTTGTGGGCGATCGACAGCAGCCACACGCCCATCTCGCGGCGCGGGTCGAACTGCTGCCAGTGCAACAGCGCGCGCTCCAGCGTCTGCTGCGTCAGGTCATCGGCCACGCCGGGGTCGTAAGCCAGTGAGCGCGCGTAGCGGCGCAGACGCGGGATGGCGTCGAGCAGCTGCTGGCGAAAGGCGGGTGGGGCGTGCACGTGGGGCATACGGGTTGCGAGCGGTGATTATTCCGTCGCGGCGCTGCGCCAGCGCGGCAGGGGTGAACAGTGGCTTGAAAGCGCACCGATCGGTGCCACCATCGAGTGCATGCACAGCGCCCGAATCCACCTGCCATGCCCGCATTGCGGCTCCGGGGCGGGGTGGACACGGCGCGGCAGTGCGGGGCGATGCCGGTGTCGGTGATCGTTGGCTTGGCGGTGGGCGTAGAGCCCGGCCACAGCGTACGCAGTCAGCGTACGGCTTCGACCTTCAACAACACCGTCCCGAATGCGTCCGAGCAACTCGCCGCCCCCGCCTTGCCGCAGCTCGCGCCCGGCGTGCCGTTGGACAGGATCCACTGCAGTCGCGCGCGCCCCTGCCCATCGAGCAGCGTCTTCATGAACGGCCCGGCCTTCTCCTTGGGCAGACCGGAAAGGTCGCGCGGCGCGTCGGTCACCATCACCAGCAGCGTCTCGGTGCCCGGCGGCCCGCCGGCCACGACCTCCCAGCCCTTGCCCGGCAGCGCCAGGCGCTGGCCGGCGCGCACCTTGTTGTCGGTGGCCAGGTCGTTGGGATAGAGCAGATACAGGCTCTGGCCGTCGCTGCCGGCCTGCGCGATGTAAAGGTAGCCATCGCGCGCCGAGTTGACGTCGATCTCGAGCGCGTCGACGCCGATCTTCAGACGCGGCTGGCGCACGGTAGCGACGACGCGGCGCTCGCCGTCGCGCTGGCCGTGCAGCTCGGTCAGGATCTCGGCCGGGCTGGCCTTGCGAAGCGCGGCGGCAGGCGCTGCTGCGGGCAACGCGCTCAGTGCGGCGGTGCCGGCCACGCTGCCCACCGCCCCGCCGGTGGCGGGTGCCGCAAAGGCCTCGCCCATCCACGCCGGCACGAAACTGGCGTTGCCCACCACCGTCATCTGCTGGCCCAGAATGCCCGGCTGGCCGGCCAGCGCGCGGCTGACCTTGGCCTGCGCGCAGCGCGTCACTTCGTCGACGGTGATGGCGCCGCTGCCGTCCAGGTCCTGCGCCTCACCCAGCAGGCAATCGCGCCAGTTGGCGGTGGCGAAGCCGCCCTTGGTGCTGCTGTCGAAGCTGACCTCGTCGGAGCGGCTGGCCGCGATGTGAACCACGTTTTGCGGCACCGCCAACGCCTGCTGCATTACCAGCGCCAGGCTGCGCGTGCGGAAATTGCTGGGCTGCGAGCACATCTCGGGCGCACCGGCGCGCGTGAACTTGGGCGTGACGACCTCGCCGGCCACGTTGAGTGATCTTGTGCGGAAGGGCGTGCCGGCCACACCGCCCGAGAAGCACGCGTCGTAGAAGACCAGCATCTTGTCGGCGCGGCGTGCCAAGGGTGCCAGCCGCTGGCCCAGTTCGACGTTGGTCAGCGCCTTGCCGTCGGCGGCCAGCAGGCCTTCGGTGCAGCCATCGGTCTTGATCTTCTCGTCGAACCAGCGCGTGCCATGCCCGGAGTAGTAGATGAAGACGCGGTCGCCGTCGGCGACACGCCGCTCCAGCGCCGAGATTTCGGCGCGGATGCGGTCGGCGGTGGCCGCGCCGTCGCGCAGCATGGTGATGTTCGACTCGGGCACTGCCATCGCCGCGGCCATGCGGCGCGCGCTGTCCATGTCGTGCTTGATGCCGCGCAGGTCGGCCACGTTGGGGTCGGAGTACTCGCCGATGCCGATGATCAGCGCGTGGCGGGTCTGGCGGGCGGCCGGCTGGGTCTCGGCGCGTAAGGGCGCGGCCAGGGCGGCTGCCAGCGCGAGCGCCAAGGCCCTTGCGGCAATGGCTTGCAGCGCGTTCATTCCAGCGTCACCACCCGCACGCGGCGGTTCTCGGCCGCGGCCGGATCGAGCGGATTGGCCAGGTTGCTCGAGCCCTTGCCCACCGCGCGCAGCCGCGCCGGGTGCACGCCAAGGGCGATGAGGTACAGCCGCACCTCGTCGGCGCGCAACTGCGAGAGCTGCTGGTTGGCCGTGACCAGCCCGCGCGCATCGGTGTGGCCTTCGATGGCGAAGCGCACGCCCTTGAGATCGGGCGACTGCATGGCGGCCACCAGATTGCCCAGCACGCTGCCGCTTTCAGGGCGCACCTGCGAGGAGTTGGACTCGAACTGGATCGCCAAGGACAGGCTGGGCGCCGGCCCTGCCGGGCTTGCCGCTGCCACGGCCGTGGTGGCCACAGACGGTAGCGTCGCGCCCACGGCCGTCGGCGGCGCGGCGGGCGCAGGCGCCACGGCCACCGGCACGGCCGTCGCAGCAGGCGGCGCTGCCACCACCGGTGGCGCCGTCGCCGCACTGGCTGCGGCGGCGGGCTCGTCGGGTTTCTGCCGCACCACCAGGTTGCGCATGCTGCGGGTGGCGCTTGGCGTGAGCGCGTCGATCATCGAACGCACATCGGGCGGCGGCGCGCTGACGCCCTGGGCCGCCGCGGGTGCAGGGCCCGAGGCGTTGATCACAAGCGCGGTCAAGGCCGCGACAAACGAGGGTGCAGGTTTCACGTCGGTTCTCCCAGATCGAAAGCGTTCATCACGGCACCTCCTTCATCAGCGGGTCAGCGCAAGTTGCGGCCACTTGTGACCGCCAGGACGCGACTGTTGCCGTTTGGCGGCTTGGGCGCAAGGGTACTTTGGGATACCGGCGCTGCCAGCTTGCCTTGCTCTCCCGCTCTGCTTGCACGATCTACGGGCCCGCCGACGCCACCGCCCGTCTGGGCAGCAACAACACGCCGCGGCCGCGGCTCAAGACGCCCCGCCAACGCGGATGCGCAGCTCCTGCTCGGCGATATTGCCCTGATCGTCGGCCACCTGCAGGATCAGGCGGTGCTGGCCGTCGGGCACTTGCGCGTTGTCGACCACCACGCCGGTCTCGGTGACGGTGGCGTTCTTCTTCATGCGGTCGGTGAGGTCGATCTTGAGCAGGCCATAGAGCACGCGAAAGCTGCTCGGCACGATGCGTGCGCCGGGTGCGGGCGTGAAGGCGACCTCGATGCGCACCGGCGCGGCCACGCCGCTGGCCGCCGTGTTGGACGAGACGACCCGGATGGTGGTGGCGTCGCCGCGCGGCACGGGCGCGGCGCGCGGCGTGATCAACTCAGCCGGCGCAGCGGCCTCGGCCGCAGCCTCGCGCTGCGCCTCGCTGGCCGAGATCAGCTCGAAGGCGCCGCCGGTCTGGGCCCGTGCCGGGCCCGACGCCATCAACAGCGCGGCGGTGGCCAGCGCCAGCCCGCGCATCAACTTGGACATGTTCGACTCCTCTTTCGGTTTCGGGCGCCGCAGCAATGCGGCCATGACGTGCATTGCAGCACCGCAGCGCGGTGCACCGAATGATCCCCTGGGATAAGGCGCTGGCATTGTCGACGTCCGGCGCACTGTGCGCCGATCAGGCCGGCGCGGCGGGGCCGGCCTGCGGTGCCATGCGCCGCAGGGTGCCCACCAGCGTGGCCAGTGGCACGGGCTTGCCCAACAGGGCGCAGCGCTTGGGCATCGGCACCGTGCCCATGACGGCAATGCGGCCGGTGACGATCACCGCCGGCACCAGCAGATCCCACTCGTCGCGCAGCTCCAGCACGGCGGCCAGGCCGTCGCTCTGGCCCGGACCGAGGTCGAGATCGAAGATCAGCGCATCCGGGAAGCGCGGCTCGGCGTCAAGCCGCTCCTTCAGCTGGTGCAGCGCCGCGGCGTCGACAATGGTGGCGCCGACGCCCTCGAGCGCCGCCCGCAGCGCCCTGCGCGGGCCGTCCTCGTCTTCGAGCAGCGCCAGCAGCCAGCCGTCGAGTCGATCGCTGTGCGCGTCAGCGGCCGGGGCTTGTGCGGCCACCGCTGGCGGCTCGCAGCGCAGCGCGGCCGGCACCTGCACCCGAAACCGCGTGCCGTGGCCAAGCACCGAGCGCACCGGCGCCAGTTGCAGGCCGAGTTGCGCCGCCAGGCCGCGCACGATGGCCAGGCCCAGGCCACGGCCGCCGCGGGACGCACCGCTGCCGGCGTCGGCCAGTTGCACGTAGGGCTCGAAGACGGCCTCGAGCTTGTCGGCGGGGATGCCGCGGCCGTTGTCGAGCACGTCGATGGCCAGGTCTCGCATGCCAGGCGCCGGCACCGCGGCGGGCAGCGTGCGCACCGCCAGCACCACGCGCGCCGCTTGTCCGGCACGAACGCCCAGGCTGTAGCGCACGGCGTTGCCCGCCAGGTTCTGCACCAGGCGCGCCAGCTGGGTGCGGTCGGTGTGCAGCCAGTGGCGCTGGCCGTGCACGCGCACCGTCAGCAGCGACGCCGGGTGTGTGGCCTGCAGGCTGGCGGCGACGCCGTCGAGCAGGTCGCGCAGGTCCACGGCCTCGGGGTGCGATTGCAGCGCGCCTTGCTCGATGGCGCTGAACTCGCTGAACTGGTCGAGCATGGCCACGGCGTCGTCGGCGGCGCGCATCTGCTGGCGCAGCAGATCGCGGCGGCGTGCAACGTCGGCTGCGGCGTCGGCGGCCGGGGCCTGCAGCGCTTCGGCAAACAGGCGCACCGCCTGCAGCGGCTGGCGCAAGTCGTGACTGATGCTGGCCAGCAGGCGCGTGCGCGCGCCCTGCAAGGCGGTGAGCTCCTCGGTGCGCTGGTCCAGGCTGGTGATGAGGGTGTCGCGCTCGGCCAGCGCGGCGTACAGGCGGCGGTCGTTGGCGCGGATGTGCATGCGGTCGATCCAGATGAACATGGCCGAGAACACGGCCGCCGAGCCCCACAGCGTGGGGAAGTTCGACAGCGTGGCGTCCCAGGCCGCGATGGCCAATGCACACCCCAGCAGCAGCGCCATGCCGCCCTCGCGCCGCGCATGCCAGCCCAGGCTGGCCACGCCCACCAGCAGCAGCATGGCCAGCGAGGCTGCGGTGCCACCGGCCGCCACGTGCGCCGAGCCTAGCGCCAGGCCGCACAACGGCGCCAGCAGCAGCGGTTGCTCGCCGCGCCGCGCCAGCAGCGCCAATAGCGTGCCGCACAGCAGCGCCCAGCCCCACACCAGGCTGCGCGCAGAAAGCAAGGGCCAGCCGCTGATGCGGCGCATGGCTTCAAGCGCCGCCAGGTCGTAGGGCAGCAACCATTCGCCCCAGCTCTGCGCCGCCAGCGCCAGCACGCCCAGCGCCACCAGGGCCAGCCCGAGGCGCCGGCGGCGGCGCGGCAACTGGTCGCCGATGGCCGCCGCGGCACCTTCGCGCTCGCCCTTGCGACGGCGCCGTTCTGCCTCGGTCATTCTTCGGCCGCGCGGCTGCTGGCGCGCATCGAGGGCACGCGGTAGCCGCGCTGGCTGAGCAGCACCAACAGCTTGGTGCGGTTGGGCGCGCCCAGCGCCTGCAGCGTGGCGGTGACGTGCTTCTTGACCACCACCTCGGAGCGGTCGAGCAGGCGCGCGATCTCCTTGTTGCGCAGGCCTTGCACCACGTAGCCCAGCACCTCGATCTGGCGTTCGGTGAGGCCCAGCGCCGAGAGCTCGGCCAGCTCGCGCCCGCCACCACCGTCCGCACCCAGGGACGGCACCGCCGCCAGCCCGCCCGACACCGACTGCGGCAGGTGGATGCGGTGGTCGACCAGCACGCGCGTCAGCGCTTCTTTCAGCTCGGCCGGTGAGGCGGCTTTGCTGATGAAGCCCATGGCGCCCGCGTCGAGCGCGGCCAGCACGGTGTCGCGGTCGTCCTGCGCGCTGAGGATGACCACCGGCACGTACGGAAAGTCTTCGCGCAGGCGGTGCAGACCGGCCATGCCATGCACGTCGGACAGCGTCAGGTCGAGCAGCACCAGGTCGAAGCGGCCGGCGGTCTGCAGCACCTGCACCGTTTCGGCCAGCGAGCCGGCGAGCTGCACGCGCAGTTGCGGCAGCACCTCGGCGAGCAGCAGTTGCAGGCCATGGCGCACCAGCGCGTGGTCATCGGCGAGCAGGACCGAGCCGTGCGCTTGGGTGCCAGGGGCTTGCATGGATGCGTTCATCAGGGGTGGTGATGTCGGGTGCGGCGGCTTGCGGCAAGGTAACACGCCGACTGCCCGAAACGTATACCTTGGTCTCCTGTTCAACACGTCGCGGCCATGTCGAAATAGCACCCATGCCGAAACCCATCGGCCGACCCAGGAGCAAGACCATGAAGCGCACCCGCACTGACACCAAAGCCACCGACGCTGCGGCCGCTTTCGCCCTGGCCGTGTTGCGCATCAAGCTCGACGAGCCCCGCAAGGGCGCCTGAGCGTTAGCATCCCCCATGTTCCCGACCGCCACCCGAAGGACTGCCATGAACCTCACATCCAAGCTCACCGTGCTCGCCCTTGCCGCGCTGCTCGCCGCTGGCCCCGCCAGCGCGCAAGAGAAGGTCATGCGAGAAGGCCAGGTCACCCAGCAAGGGTTGATCGACGCGCTCACCCCGCCAGCGGCCGTCGCCGCGCCCGTTGAAGAGGCCGCATCCGGCCCGCGCACCCGCAGTTTCCGGCCCGCCGTGCGGCCGGTGGCCGCTGTCGCTGGCACCGCGGCCACGTCGGCGCAACAAGGCCGCGCGTCGATCCTGGTGACCTTCGTCACCGACTCGGCCGAACTCACCGCCCGCGCCAAGAGCTCGCTCGACGTGCTGGCCGGTGCGATGAAGTCGGACAAGCTCGCTGCCGTCAAGTTCACCATCGAGGGCCACGCCGACCCGCGCGGCGGCGAAGAGCGCAACCTCAAGCTCAGCCAGTCGCGTGCCGAAAGCGTGCGCACCTACCTCACCGGCCAGCACGGCCTGGCAGGCGAGCGCATCAATGCGGTCGGCAAGGGCTCGACGGCGCTGATGAATCCGTCCGACCCCTCCGCGCCCGAGAACCGCCGCGTGACGATCGTCGCGCAGCCCAACTGACGCGACTTCAGCATCACCGGTCCCGCCACGGGCCGGCCGCGAGCGCCTCTGACCAGGCGTAGGCGGCCGGCCCGTTTGCCTTGAGGCAGTGCGTATTTCCCCGTGTGCGCGAGTGCTACGAATTCGTTAACGCATGCGTTGATGAGCACGTTAATGCATTCAGAAGCCGAAACCTCGGCCCGCACGCTCGATCAATTGGCCTGGGTTGGCACCGGACTGGTACGTCCAGAGTGTGTGCTCACAACCGCGCGCGGAGACTGCTACACAGCCGATTGGCGCGGCGGCGTCGCCCATCTGCTGTCCGACGGCTCGCAGCGAGAGTACTTGGGCCGCCACCCGGCTGGCGGTGAACTGCGGCCCAACGGCATCGCCCTGCTGCCCGATGGCAGCTTCCTGCTGGCGCACCTGGGCGCCGAGGACGGCGGTGTCTTCCGCCTGCAGCGCGACGGCGTCGTGCAGCCGTGGCTGCTCGAAGTCGATGGCGTGGCGCTGCCGCCCACCAACTTTGTCGTGCAGGACGGCTGCGGTCGCACCTGGGTCACGGTGAGCACGCGGCAGCGGCCGCGATCCGCCGGCTACCGGCGCGAGGGCGGTGATGGCTTCATCGTCTGCGTCCCCAGCGAGGGGCCGGCACGCGTGGTGGCCGATGGCCTGGGCGACACCAATGAGCTTGCTTTGCACCCGAACGGCGAGTGGCTCTACGTCAATGAGACCTTCGCGCGGCGGCTGTCGCGCTTTGCACTTCACGCCGATGGCTCGCTGGGCCCACGAGAGCGGGTCACCGAGTTCGGCCCCGGCACCTTTCCCGACGGCCTGGCCTTCGACGAAGACGGCTGCGCCTGGGTGGTCAGCATCGTCAGCAACCGGCTCATCCGCATCGCACCCGACGGCCGGCAGACGCTTTGGCTTGAAGACGCCGATCACGCGCACGTGGCCTGGGTCGAAGCCGCCTTCGAGGCCGGCGCGATGGGCCGGCCGCACCTCGACGGCAACCCCAGCCGCACGCTGCGCAACATCTCGAGCATCGCTTTCGCCGGCGCCGACCGCCGCACCGCCGTGCTCGGCTGCCTGCTCGGGGATCGTCTGGCCACCTTGCCGATGCCGGCCGCAGGCGTGAAGCCCGTGCACTGGAGTTACTCATGAAGGCGACGCCACAAGCGGTGGGCTCGCTGGTCGACACCGCCTACGAACAGATCCGCCGCCGCATCCTCGACAACGTCTGGCCGCCCGGCCACCGCGCGCTCGAGCAAGAGGTGGCGCTGGCCCTGGGCATGAGCCGCACGCCGGTGCGCGAAGCGCTGATGCGCCTGAGCGCCGAAGGCCTGGTGGAGGTGATTCCGCGCCACGGCATGCGCGTGCTGCCGGTGTCGCCCACCGACATGCTGGAGATTTATCAGATCCTCACCGCGCTCGAGTGCATGGCGGCCGAGTTGCTGGCGCGGCGCAGCCCGAGCGCGGCCGAGATGCAGCCGCTGGTGGATGCCACGCAGGCCATGGACGAGGCGCTGCAGCGCGACGATCTCGATGCCTGGGCCGCCGCCGACGAGCGTTTCCACGCCCAACTGCTCGAGCTGGCCGGTAACCGCCAGCTCCAGGCCACGGTGCTGAACGACTGGGACCGCGCGCACCGCGCACGCATGTTCACGCTGCGGCTGCGGCCCAAGCCGGTGAACTCGACGCGCGAGCACATGCAGATGGTCGAGCGCCTGCGCGCAGGTGATGCCGAGGGCGCAGTGCAGGTGACGCGCGCGCATCGCGAGCGCGCCAGTCGCGAGCTGGTGGCGATCTTCGATCGCTTCCGGCTGGCCCAGATGTAGGAAACCCATGCCCACGACTTCATACGACATCGCGGTGCTGCCCGGCGACGGCATCGGCCGCGAGGTGATGCAGGCCGGCTTGGAGGTGCTGCACGCGGTGGGCACGCGCTGCGGGCGCCGCTTTGCCACCGCGCAATACGCGGCCGGCGCCCAGCACTTCTTGGGCAGCGGCGTGGCACTGCCGGCGGCCACACTGGAAGCCTGCCGCGCGGCGCACGCCATCCTCTTCGGTGCCATGGGCCTGCCCGACGTGCGCGGCGCCGACGGCACCGAAATCATTCCGCAGCTCGACCTGCGCTTCGCGCTCGACCTCTACGCTGGCGTGCGCCCGATTCGCACCTTCGCCGGCCTGCCGACACCGCTGGCCAGCCCGCGCGCGGCCGAGATCGATCTGGTGCTGGTGCGCGAGAGCACCGAGGGCCTGTTCTACGCCCGCGGCCGTGCCGTGGTGGAGCCCGACGCGGTGTTCGACACCATGAAGATCACGCGCGCCGGCACGGCCCGGGTGTGCGACTTTGCATTGCGCCTGGCGCGCCAGCGCAAGGCGCTGGGCAAGCGCGGCCACGTCACCAATGTCGACAAGGCCAACGTGTTCGAGTCGATGGCCTTCTGGCGCCGTGTCTTCGACGAGCGTGCCGCGGCCTTCCCGGACATCACCACCGATCACGCCTACGTCGACGCCATGGCGCTGAATCTGGTGATGAAGCCGTGGACTTTTGACGTGCTGGTCACCGAGAACATGTTTGGCGACATCCTGTCGGATCTCATCGCCGCGCTTGCCGGCGGCATGGGCATGGCACCCTCGGGCGACATCGGCGACCACCACGCGCTGTTCCAGCCCTCGCACGGCACGGCGCCCGACATCGCCGGCCAGGGCATCGCCAACCCCACGGCCATGCTGCTGTCCACGGCCATGATGCTCGACTGGCTGGCCGAGCGGCATGGCGATGGCGCGCTGGCCGACGGCGCACGCGCCATCGAGGCCGCGGTCGCCGGCGTCTTCGCCGACGGCGCCGTGCGCCCGCGCGAATTTGGCGGCAGCAGCGGCACGGCCGACATCACCCGCGCCGTGCTGGCGAGGCTCTGAATGGACCACCGCATCGTCATGGTGGGCGCCGGCTACTGGGCGCAGTTCCAGGTTGAGGGCTGGCGCGACGCGGGTGCGCCGCTCGTCGCCCTGTGCAACCGCAGCGCCGCGCCGGCACAGGCCCTGGCGCAGCGCTACGCCGTGGCGCAGGTCTATACCGACGTCACGCGCATGCTCGACGCCGAGCGGCCGACGCTGGTCGACGTGGTGCTGCCGCCCGAGGCGCAAGAGCCGGTGGTGCGCGCCGCGCTGGAGCGCGGCATTCCCACCATCTGCCAGAAGCCCTTTGGCGTCGACTTGGCGCAGGCGCAGGCGATGACGGCGCTGGCGAAGGCGCAGGCCACGCCGCTGGTCGTGCACGAGAACTTCCGCTTCGCGCCGTGGTTTCGCGAGTGCAAGCGGCTGATCGACAGC
>JANPMR010000034.1:0-10452 GCA_031427055.1 Rubrivivax sp. | reverse complement strand
GGCGCCAGGAACTGCCCCTTCTTGATGTTCACGGGCTTGCCGCTTTGCGCCACGGCACGGATGAAGTCGGTCTGGCGGCACAGGAAGGCGGGGGTCTGCAGCACGTCGACCACGGCGGCCACGGCGGCGATCTGGTCCTCGGCATGCACGTCGGTCAGGATCGGCACCTTGAGCTCGCGCCGGACCTTGGCCAGGATCTCCAGGCCGCGCTCCATGCCCGGCCCGCGGAAGGTGCTGCCGCTGCTGCGGTTGGCCTTGTCGTAGCTGCTCTGGAAGATGACGGGAATGCCGAGCGCCGCAGTGATCTCTTGCAGGTGCCCCGCGACGTCCATCTGCAGCTGCTCGCTCTCGACCACGCAGGGGCCGCTGATGAGGAAGAAGGGCTGCCCGATGCCGACCTCGAAGCCGCACAGCTTCATGCCACCGCCTTGACTGGCTCGGCCCGGCGCGCGTGCTGCTCCAGCGCCGCCTTGACGAAGCTGGTGAACAGCGGGTGCCCGCCCCAGGGCGTGCTCTTGAATTCGGGGTGGAACTGCACGCCCATGAACCAGGGGTGCACCGAGCTGGGCAGCTCGATGATCTCGGTCAGCTTTTCGGTCTGCGTCAGCGCGCTGATCACCAAGCCTGCGGTTTGCAGCCGTTCGAGGTAGTTGACGTTGGCTTCATAGCGGTGGCGGTGGCGCTCGGTGACCACCGCTCCGTAGATCTGGTGCGCCAGCGTGCCGGGTTTGACGTCGGAGCTCTGCGCGCCCAGGCGCATCGTGCCGCCGAGGTCGGAGCTGGCGCTTCGCTTCTGGATGCTGCCGTCGCGGTCCTGCCATTCCTCGATCAGCGCAATCACCGGGTGCGGGCTGTCGGGTTCGAATTCGGTGCTGTTGGCGCCGGCCAGGCCGGCGACGTGGCGCGCGTACTCGATCGTCGCCACCTGCATGCCCAGGCAGATGCCCAGGTAGGGCACGCGCTGCTCGCGCGCGAACTGCGCGGCCACGATCTTGCCTTCGATGCCGCGCTTGCCGAAGCCGCCGGGCACCAGGATGGCGTCGTACTTGACGAGTTGCGCCGCCGTCTCGGCACTCAGCGACTCGGCGTCGACGTACTCGATCTCGACCTTGGCGTGGTTGTGGATGCCGGCGTGGCGAAGTGCCTCGTTGAGCGATTTGTAGGAGTCCGACAGGTCGGTGTACTTGCCGCACATCGCGATCTTGACCATCGTCGCCGGGTGCTCGACCTCGTGCACCAGCGAGTCCCAGCGCCGCAGATCGGCCGGCCGCGTCAGCAGCTGCAGCTTCATGCAGATCAGCTCGTCCAGCCCCTGCTCGTGCAGCAGGCGCGGCACCTTGTAGATGGTGTCGACGTCCCACATGCTGATCACGCCGTGCGGCTGCACGTTGGTGAACAGGCTGATCTTCTCGCGCTCCTCGTCGGGAATGGCGCGGTCGGCGCGGCACAGCAGCACGTCGGGCTGGATGCCGATCTCGCGCATCTTCTGCACCGTGTGCTGGGTGGGCTTGGTCTTGAGCTCGCCGGCGGCGGCGATCCAGGGCACGTAGGTCAGGTGCACGAAGGCGGTATTGGTGGGCCCGAGCTTGAGGCTCATCTGGCGCACCGCCTCGAGGAAGGGCAGGCTCTCGATGTCGCCGACGGTGCCGCCGATCTCGACGATCGCCACGTCGACGTCCACCGCGCCGCGCTTGATGAATTCCTGGATCTCGCCGGTGACGTGCGGGATCACCTGCACCGTCTTGCCCAGGTAGTCGCCGCGACGCTCCTTCTCGAGCACGCTCTTGTAGATCTGGCCGGTGGTGAAATTGTTGCTGCGCTTCATCCGCGTGGTGATGAAGCGCTCGTAGTGGCCCAGGTCAAGGTCGGTCTCGGCACCGTCGTCGGTGACAAAGACCTCGCCGTGCTGGAAAGGACTCATCGTCCCCGGATCCACGTTGAGGTAGGGATCCAGCTTGATCAGGGTCACCTTGAGGCCGCGCGACTCGAGGATGGCCGCCAGCGAAGCGGCGGCGATGCCCTTGCCCAGAGAGGACACCACACCGCCGGTGACAAACACGAACTTGGTCATTTCATGCAGCACCTGCGGCTCTCGCACGTGTGCTGTGGTGGTAAAGCGTCAGTATATCGGCCGCTCCCGAGCCGGCCCTGCGCGCAAGCCCTGTCGCGCGAGGCCCGAGGCAGGCGCTAGACTAATCTTCCACCGGCGCATGAAGCTTCTTTCGCACCGGCTGCAGGGCGCTGGCAGCGTGGGTGCGGCATGGAGAACCATCAGTCGCGGCGGCGCCTGCGCTAACATGCGCGCGCTTGCACCCGGTGCCTGCCGCCCCGTTCAGGGCGTCGGGTTGAACGGGAAGCCGGTGAGAAGCCCGCACGTCGCGGAGCTTCGATTCCGGCGCTGCCCCCGCAACGGTCAGCGAGGAGCGTGCTGCTCGACAAGCCACTGGCCCGTCACACGGGCTGGGAAGGCGCAGCAGGCTTCCGGCGTGGTGCTTCCACCACTGCCGGCACTCGCGAGCCCGGATACCGGCCAGGTGCAAGGAGTGACTGGCGTTGCGGCGGGCAGCGGCGGGTGGGCGTGGGCATCGTGCAAGTCACGTTGCCGGCGTGGTACCAGCGCGCGGGTCGTCGGCAGTGCCAGTGTTGCAACACTGGTTCGCACGGGGCGTGCGGCTGGAGGCCCTTTTTGAAGTTCATTCCTGTTCACGGCGCACGACGTGCGCTGCAGCTTTCCTTGCTCGCTCTCTGTGCCATCGGCAACGTCGGCGCGCAGACGGTGGTCGTCACCGGCTCGCGCGAGCCGCTGGCCCCCGAGCGCCTGGCCGCCGATGTCGCGGTCATCACGGCCGAGACCATCGCCCAGACGCGGGCCGACTCCCTGGCCGACCTGCTGCGCCGCGAAGCCGGCGTGCAGCTGTCGCGCAGCGGTGGCCCGGGGCAGAGCAGCGGCCTGTTCATCCGCGGCACCGCGTCGCAGACCTCGGTCATCTTGATCGACGGCGTGCGCGTCGGGTCGGCCACGCTGGGCTCGACCGCGGTCGAAGGCCTGAGCCTGGCCAACCTCGAGCGCATCGAGGTGCTGCGCGGCCCCGGCTCCAGCCTCTACGGCGCCGACGCGGTGGGTGGCGTCGTCAACCTCATCACGCGCCAGGGCGTGCCGGGCCTGCAGGCCGACGCGCGACTGGCGCTGGGCGGCTACGGCGGCCGCGAGGCCTCGGCCGGCATGCGCGGCGCCAGCGGCGTTTTCGACTATGCCTTGAGCCTGGCCAGCGAGCGCAACGAGGGTGTCTCTGCCCTGCGCCCGGGCGACGCCTTCGGCAACTACAACCCCGACCGCGACGGCTACCGGCTCGACACGCTGCAACTGCGTGCCGGCATCCAGGCTGCGGCCGGGCACCGCATCGGCTTCAACCTCGTGCGCACGCGCCTGAACTCGCAGTACGACGCCAGCGAGTTCGTGCCGCCAAACTTCGCACAGGACGCTTCGCCCGACTTCCGCACCCGCCTGAGCACCAGCGTCGCAGCGCTGGACTGGCGTGGCGCGCTGGCCGGCGGCTGGACCGGCAGCGCGCGCGTCTCGCGCAGCGAAGACGACGCCAGTAGCGGCGCCAGCGAGACCGACCGCTTCCGCACCGTGCGCCAGCGCGCCGCGGCGCAGCTGGCCTGGCAGACCGGCGTCGTGGGCCAGCTCGTGGCCGCGCTGGAACAGCAGCGCGACGAGGCGAAATCCACGAGCTACCTGGGCGACGTGCAGCGGCGCAACACGGCGCTGGCGCTCGAACTCACCGGCGCCGCGCAGGCCTTGTCGTGGCAGGCCGACGTGCGGCGCGACGACAGCAGCGACTTCGGTGGCATCACCACCGCCAGGTTCGGCGGCGGCGTCACCTTGTTGCCCGGGCTGCGACTGCGTGCGCTGGCCGGCAGCACCTTCCGCGCGCCGAGCTTCAATGACCTGTACTTCCCGGGTTATGGCGTGGCCACCCTGCGGCCCGAGAAGGGCCAGAGCGTCGAGCTCGGCCTGAACTGGCGCCGCGACACCGGCGAGGCCGGCTTCACCGTCTACCGCAACCGCGTGCGCGATCTCGTGGCCTTCGAGAGCAACCCCGCCGGCTGTCCGAGCGGCCCCGCGTACAGCTTCGGCTGCGCGGCCAACATCAACCGCGCGCAGCTGCAGGGCGCCACGTTGTCGGCCAGCCAGCGCCTGGGCGCCTGGGCCTTCAAGGCCCAGCTCGATGCGCTCGAGGCCCGCGACCGCGACACCGGCAGCCGGCTGGCGCGCCGCGCCGCGCACCAGGGCACGCTGGGGGCCGACTGGAGCGTCGGCGCCTGGACCGTGGGCACCACGCTGATGCGCGTCGGCGCACGGCCCGACGGCGGCAAGACGCTGGCGGCCGAGACCACGGTCGATGCCTCGGTCAGCTGGCGCGTGGCAGCGGGCTGGACGCTGCAGGCCAAGCTGAACAACGCCACCGACACCGACTTGCAGCCGGCGCGCGACTACCAAGGCCTGGGCCGGCAGGGCTGGCTCGTGCTGCGCTATGAGCCGAAGCTCTGATCGTGTGGCGCTGAAAGGGCTGCTGGCGGCGCTGGCGCTGTCGGCCTGCCTGGCCGCGCCGGCGCAGACCAGCGTCGTCGACGACCGCGGGCGCAGCCTCGCGCTGGCCCAGGCGCCGCAGCGCATCGTGTCGCTGCTGCCGTCGCTGACCGAAACCGTCTGTGAACTGGGGGCCTGCCAGCGCCTGGTGGGCACCGACCGCTTCAGCGACTGGCCCGAGTCGGTGCGCGCGCTGCCCAAGCTGGGCGGGCTGGAAGACGCGCAGATCGAGCGCATCGTGGCACTCAAGCCCGACCTCGTGCTGCTGGCCGTCTCGGCCCGCGCCACCGACCGGCTCGAGGCGCTGGGCCTGCCGGTGCTGGCGCTGGAGCCGCGCAACTGGGCCGACACCCGGCGCGCGACCCTGCGGCTGGCGCAGGTGCTGGGCATCCCCGAGGTGGGCACGGCGCTGTTGGCACGCACCGAAGCGCGCATCGAGGCTGCCGCCGCGCGGGTGCCGGCGGCGCTGCGCGGGCGCAAGGTGTACTTCGAGGTCGCGGCCACGCCCTACGCCGCCGGCGAGGCTTCGTTCATCGGCGAGCTGCTGACGCGGCTGGGCTTGGGCAACGTGGTGCCGGCTTCGATGGGACCGTTCCCGCAGCTCAACCCGGAGTACGTGATCCGCGCCCAGCCGGCGCTGGTGATGGCCAGCGCGACGGCGCTGGCCGAGATGCCGGCGCGGCCGGGCTGGCGCGGCCTGCAGGCCCTGCAGCGGCAGCAGACCTGCGGCTTCGCTGCCGCGCCCTACGACACGCTGGTGCGCCCCGGGCCGCGGCTGGCCGATGGCGCCGAAGCCATCGTCGATTGCCTGGCTGCGCTGGTCACCATCCGGCCATGAACCCCGACGCGCCGCTGACCATGGCCGCTGCACCGCCGGTGCCGTCCGAGCGCTCGCCGCTGACGCTGGCCTTGCTGCTGGCCGCGGTGGCGGCGCTGCTGGTCCTGCTGGGCCTGTCGGCGGGGTCCGAGGGCTGGTCGCTGCAGTGGGCGCAGGACGCCGAGCTGATCACCGCCATCCGCGCGCCGCGCACGCTGGGCGCCTTGCTCGCCGGTGCGCTGCTGGGGCTGGCCGGGGCGCTGGCGCAGGGCCTGTTTCGCAACCCGCTGGCCGACCCCTACCTGCTGGGATCGGCCGCCGGCGCCGGCCTGGGCGTGGTGCTGGTGCTGGCCGCCGGGGGCCTGATCGGGCGCGAATTCGGCCTCGCCGCGGCGGGCGCGCTGCAGCGCCTGGGTCTCGTGGGCGCGGCCTTCGCGGGTGCGCTGGCGGGCATGTCGCTGACGCTGGCGCTGGCGCGCGGCGCCGGGCGGCCGATGGTGCTGCTGCTGTCGGGCGTGGTGGTGGGCGTACTGCTGGCCGCGCTGTCGGACCTGGTGATCCTGCTGTCGCCCGAAGCGCTGCGCGGCAAACAGGTGTTCATGCTCGGCACCACCAGCTTCTTCGGCTGGCCGGCGGTGACGGCGCTGGCGACGGCGCTGCTGCTGGCGCTGCCGCTGTCGCTGCGCTTGAGCCGGGCGCTGGACGCGCTGGTGCTGGGCGAAGCCAGCGCTGCCAGCCTGGGCCTGGCGCTGCCGCGGCTGCGGCTGGCGCTGGTGGCGCTGATGGCGCTGGCCACCGGCACCGCGGTGGCGCAGGCCGGGCTGGTGGCTTTCGTGGGCCTGGTGGCGCCGCACCTGGTGCGCCGCCTGGTGGTCGTGCGCCACGGTGCGCTGCTGGCGCTGTCGGCACTGGCCGGTGGCGTGCTGCTGCTGGCGGCCGACGTGGCGGCGCGCAGCGTCGTCGCGCCGCAGGAGCTGCCGGTCGGCGTGCTGACGGCCGTCTTCGGTGGCAGCTACCTGCTGCTGTTGCTGCGCCGGCGGGCGCGCGAATGATGTCTGCAGTGCTGCAAGCCGTGGTCGCGCCTGCGCTGCAGGCCGCAGGATTGACACTGCGCCTGGGCGGCCGCGTGGTCGTCGACCGCGTCTCGCTGGCGCTGCGCGGCGGTGAATGGGCCGCCATCGTCGGCCCCAACGGCGCCGGCAAGAGCACGCTGCTGCAACTGCTGGCGGGGCTGCGCGGCGCCGATCTAGGTCAGGTGAAGTTGCACGGCCGGGCGCTGGGCGACTGGCCGGCGCGCCAGCGCGCGCAGCAGCTGGCCTGGCTGTCGCAGCACGGCGAAGCCGAAGGCGACATCGCCGCGCGCGACGTCGTGCGCCTGGGCCGCCTGCCGCGCCACGGCCTGCTGGGCACGCCCGACGCCGATGACGAGGCGGCCGTCAGCGCCGCGATGGCCGAGACCACCTGCCTGGCCTTCGCCCAGCGCCGCCTGCGCGAGCTGTCGGGCGGCGAGAGGCAGCGCGTGCTGCTGGCGCGCGCGCTGGCCGTCGGCGCCGGCGTGCTCTTGCTCGACGAGCCCACCACGCACCTGGACGCCCCGCACCAGCGCGACCTGCTGCGCAGCCTGGCCGGCCGCGCGCGCCAGGGTGCCGCAGTGGCGGCGGTGCTGCACGACGTGACGCTGGCGCTGGCGGCCGACCGCGTGCTGGTCATGGACCAGGGCCGCATCGTGGCCGACGGGCCACCGGCGGACGCCACCCAGCGCGCCGCGCTGGTGGCGGTGTTCGGCGCTGCCATCAGCATCGAAGGCGTGGTCAGCGTCGGTGCCGTGCGCTGGGTCGCCTTGCCCGCGTTGTGACCGACCCACCGGAGCACTCAGACATGGGCCCACAACGCATCGTCTGCCTGACCGAAGAGACCACCGAGTGGCTGTACCTGCTGGGCGAGCAGGACCGCATCGTCGGCATCAGCGGTTTCACCGTGCGCCCGGCGATCGCGCGCAAGACCAAGCCGAAGGTCAGCGCGTTCACCAGTGCCAAAATCGGCGAAATCCTCAAGCTGCAACCCGACTTCGTGGTCGGTTTCTCCGACATCCAGGCCGAGATCGCCGCCGCGCTGATCAAGCAGGGCATCGAGGTGTGGATCAGCAACCATCGCAGCGTCGACGGCATCCTCGATTACGTCCGTCGGCTCGGTGCGCTGGTCGGCGCCGCCGACAAGGCCAATGCCTACGCCGACGAATTGCGTCGCGGCCTGGACACGATCGCAGCGCAGGCGGCGACGCTGCCGCGGCGGCCCAGGGTGTACTTCGAGGAATGGGACGAGCCGCTGATCACCGGGATCGGCTGGGTCGCCGAACTGGTGCGCATCGCCGGCGGCGACGATGTATTCCCGGCGCAGTCGGCCGAGTCGCTCGCCAGGCACCGCATCCTGGCCGATCCCGGCGAGGTGATCGCGCAATCGCCCGACATCATCTTCGGCTCGTGGTGCGGCAAGAAGTTCCGCCCCGAGAAGGTCGCGGCGCGCCCCGGCTGGGATGCGATCCCGGCCGTGCGCGACGGCGAACTGCACGAGATCAAGTCGCCGATCATCCTCCAGCCCGGGCCCGCGGCACTGACCGATGGCGTCGGTGAAATTGCCGCGATCATCGAGGCTTGGGCGTCCAGGCGACCATGAGCCTCGCAACGAACGTGAACGGCTTCAAGGCGCCTTCACGTCCCGTGTGGCATATCGCTGTCTGTAAATCGTTGTCTGCTTAAAACAAGGAGAGTAGAGATGGTCATGTTGCGCAAGTTCGTTCTCGCACCGGCGTTGATCGTGGCGTTGGTCTTTACCGGGTACACCGGCTCGGTGTCCGCGGCGGTGATCAGCACCCAGCAGGCGCTGTCGGCCGAAGTCCGCGCGGCCACGGAAACCGGGGTGCGCACATCGCTCGCACGCGAAGACGTGCGTGAGGCCATGCAGAGCATGGGTGTGAACCCGGCAGATGCCGAAGGTCGCCTGGCCTCGCTCAGCGACGCCGAACTCATCCAGCTGCAAGGCGAGCTCGACAAGCTGCCCGCCGGCGGCAGTGCGCTGGCCGTGATCGGGGTGGTGTTCATCGTGTTGCTGATCCTCGAACTGACCGGCGTCACCAACATCTTCAACCGGCTCTGATGCGACCAACGGCACGAGGCGCGACGGCGGGCCTTGGGCTCGCCGTCGCGTTGCTGCTGTCGGGCTGTTCGATCAATCCGGTATGGCGCATGGCGCCCTCGTCGCCGCAGTCGGGCGCGATGTTGCTGGAACAGGTGCCTTTCCATCCGCAGACCGAATACCAGTGCGGCCCCGCTGCCCTGGCCACGGTGCTGGGCGCGAGCGGCAAACCGATATCGCCGGAGTCGCTGGTCCCGCAGGTCTACCTGCCAGGCCGCAAGGGCAGCCTGCAACTGGAACTGGTCGCGGCCACGCGCCGCGCCGGCCGCATTCCCTACACGGTCGGGCGCACGCCCGAGGCGCTGCTCGATGAACTGCGTGCCGGCCGGCCGGTGCTGGTATTGCAGAATCTCCTGGTGCGTACCGTGCCGCGCTGGCATTACGCAGTGCTGGTGGGCGCCGACCCGGCGCGCAACTGGATGATTCTCAACAGCGGTACGGAGCGCGGACTGACGATGCGCGCGCCGAAGTTCCTGCGTACCTGGGACTGGGGTGGTCGATGGGGTCTGGTGACGTTGCGGCCGGGCGAACTGCCGGCGCGTGCGGAACCGGCGACCTATCTCGCCGCCGTGGCGGATTTCGAGGCGGTGGCCGGTACCAATGCGGCTGCGCCCGCCTACCGCGCGGCGCTGCAACGCTGGCCACAGGATCCGCGTCCGCGACTCGCGCTCGGCAACCAGGCTTATGCCGCCGGCGATCGTGTCGCCGCTGCGCGCCATTTCCGCGATGGCCTCAAGCTGGCACCGGGCGATCCGGTGCTGGGGAACAATTACGCCAGTGTGCTCGGCGAACTCGGCTGCCGTGCCGAAGCGCGTGCCGTGCTGGAGACGCTGCATGCTGTATTGCCGGCCGACAATCGCTGGCGCGAACAGTTGGCCGCCACCCGGAAGGAAGTCGACGCCAGCCGCGTCAGTCGCACCGGTGCGTGCAACGAATTGCGCTGAGCGTCAGCGCGGGTAGAACTCGCGGCTGAACTGCAGCGACGAGGTCGCGCCACCCTCGCGCACGATCTTGACGTCGAAGCGCAGCGTCTCGGGCAACGTCGTCTGCATCGTGCCGACGTAGTCGAGCAGAACCTGCCCCGGACCTGATGCGGGATCGCCCACGTGCAACTCGCGCATCGCAATGGTCTGGCGTTGACCACGCAGATCCGTGGAAGTGGCAGTGACCTGCGCCGGTAACGTGACTTCCGCGCCGTCGGGTCCCTTGCGCACCGCCACCAGCAACATCACGGTGTTGTCGTCGCGGCTGATCCCGTACTGGCTGGCGATGCCGGACCCCAGTGCCGAGGTCTGCACGACGCTGGCGCGCATGGTGACGTCGCCGACACGGGCGATCGCTTCCTGCGGTACGGGCGCATTTTCGGCCGTGCGCGTAGGTGGCTCAACGCCGCAGGCGACCAGCAACAGCGAGGCTGAAAGCGCAGCGAGCATTCGGTTCGAGGTAGGCATCCATTATCTCCGTGGTTGCATCATGGGCAGTCGACAGTTGCGGCCGCGCTCGGCGACGGCAGCGATCGCGCGCGGGACGAGGGCATGGAAGCCGCGGGCTTCCAACACCTCGATGGCCGCCTGGGGTGCAGTGATGCACGGGCGCAGCGGGCCGGCCGGTACTCCGTGCGGGGTGAGACGGGGTGCGATCGTCCGGGCCGGGTTTTCACGAGTCCCCAGTCGGGAGTTCCGGGTTCCGGCTTCTTGGCCCGAACAGCGCGGTGCCGACCCGCACCATCGTCGCACCTTCGGCCACGGCGATCGCGCAGTCGTCGCTCATGCCCATGGACAGGGTGTCCAGTTGCGGATGCTGTTGGCGCAGCTCGTCGAACAGGGCGCGCGTACGGCGGAACGCGGGC
>JANPMR010000033.1:0-5900 GCA_031427055.1 Rubrivivax sp. | reverse complement strand
GCATGCCGCGATGGCCGCCGAGCCGGCAGCGATCCGCCTGCCGCGCGAGCCGCGCCGCCCCGTGCTGTCGGACGACGGCCCGCTGGTCCTGGTCGAGACCAAGAAGGACCTGTCGCAGCTGAAGCTGCCGTTCGAGGTCAGAGCCGGCTGAGCCACGGCTGCGGCCGCGTCAAACACCAAGGGGCCCCGCGGGGCCCCTTCTTCATGCGCGCAGCGCTTATGGCAGACGTTCGAGCGCGCGCTGGTAGACCGGGTCGTGCATCAGGTCATCCCATGCCAGCGGCGGCGTCTGCGGCAACAACGCCAGGCGGCGCTGCTCGCTGTCGGGGTCCGGGTGCCAGTGATCCTGCGCCACGGCCTCTTGCAGGCCCGCCAGCAGTTCGTCGACGGCCTTGCCGCCGTCGAGCGACTGGTTGCACAACAGCACCATGTCGCAGCCCGCGTTCAGCGCCAGCGTGGCCGCCTCCGCGTAGGTCAGTGTGCCGCCTTCGAGATGCCGCGCCCCTTCCATGCTGAGGTCGTCGCTGAAGATGGCGCCGGTGAAACCCATCTGGCCGCGCAGGATTTCCTTGAGCCAGCGCGCGGAGAAGCCGGCCGGATGGCTGTCCACCTTGGGATAGATCACATGCGCCGGCATCACCGCCATGAGCGTGGTGCTCAGCCACTCGTAGGGCCGTGCGTCGTCGGCCAGGATGGCCTTCAGGCTGCGCTTGTCCACTGGCACGGCCACATGGCTGTCGGCCTTGACGAAGCCGTGGCCAGGGAAGTGTTTGCCGCAGTTGCCCATGCCGGCGCGCAGCAGGCCGTGCATGAGGCTCTTGGCCAGCAGGCTGACGACGCGCGCGTCGCGGTGGAGGGCGCGGTCACCGATGACGCTGCTGGCGCCGAAGTCGAGGTCGAGCACGGGCGTGAAGCTCAGGTCGACGCCGCAGGCGCGCAGCTCGGCGGCCAACACATGGCCGGCGGCCGTGGCGGCGTCGGTGGCTGTCAGCGGGTCCTTCATCCACATCTCGCCCAGCACGCGCATGGCGGGCAGCGCGGTGAAGCCGTCCGTGCGAAAGCGCTGCACGCGGCCGCCTTCGTGGTCGACACAGACCAGCACGTCGCTGCGCACTTTCTTGATCGACGCGACCAGTTCGGTGAGCTGGCGGCGGTTCTCCCAGTTGCGTGCAAACAGGATGAGCCCGCCGGCGAGCGGGTTCTTCAGGCGCTTGCGGTCGGCCGCGGTCAGCGTGGTGCCGGCGATGTCGAGCACGACGGGGGCGTGGGTGGTCATGAGTTGGGGTTCCTGGTTTCGACGACGACGAAGGACGCGTCGAAGTCGGTCTCGTCGGTGAGCGTGACATGGGCCACGAGGCTGCGCGCTGCAAACCATTCGGCCAGCGCGCCGCTGAGAAGGATGAAGGGCTTGCCGCCGGGCTCGTTGAGGATCTCGCAGGCGCGCCAGGTCATGGGGCTGCGGATGCCCAGACCGATGGCCTTGGAGAAGGCCTCTTTGGCCGAAAAGCGCGTGGCCAGAAAGCGCACGCCGCGTGCCGGCGTGCGCAAGCTGCGGGCCTGGAAGATCTGCAACTCGGCCGCGCCCAGCACGCGCTGCGCGAAGCGCTCGCCGCGGCGGTCCAGCGTGGCCTGGATGCGCCGCACGTCGCACAGGTCGGTGCCGATGCCGAAGATCATGGGCCGATGCAGCGCCGGTAGGCGCGCACGGTCTCAGGCAGGCCAAGCTCCAGCGCATCGGCGATCAGCGCGTGGCCGATCGACACCTCCATCACGCCGGGCACGGCGCGCAGGAAGTCGGCCAGGTTGTCGCGGTTGAGATCGTGGCCGGCGTTGACACCCAGGCCCTGGGCCTGCGCCGCTGCCGCGGCAGCAGCGAAGCGCGCCAGCTGCGCGCCCTGCCCGACGCTGCCGTGCGCGGCGGCATAGGGTTCGGTGTAGAGCTCGACGCGGTCGGCGCCCACGGCGCGCGCCAACGCCATGGCCTCGGGGCTCGGGTCCATGAACAGGCTCACACGCACGCCCAGGGCGCGGCACTCGGCTATCAGCGGGCGCAGCCGCTCGCCATCGGCGGCGAGATCCCAGCCGTGGTCGCTGGTGAACTGGCCTTCGCTGTCGGGCACGAAGGTGGCCTGATGCGGCTTGAGGTCGCGGATGAAGGCCATCAGGTTCTGGAACGGATTGCCCTCGATGTTGAACTCGGCCTGCGGCCATTGGCGCATCAACGGGGACAACTCATGCACGTCGGCGCGGCGGATGTGCCGCTCGTCGGGCCGCGGGTGCACGGTGATGCCGTCGGCCCCGGCTTGCAGGCACAGCAGGGCCGCGCGCACGACGCTGGGGATGCCCAGGTGGCGCGTGTTGCGCAGCAGCGCCACCTTGTTGACGTTGACCGACAAGGCGGTGCGGCCCTCGCGGCCGTGAGAGAAGGACTCGGGGGCGATCAGCGGGTTCATCGGCGAGCTATCGTGTCAGGGGCTCTAGCAGTCGCTGCACGCCGCGCCAGACCTGGCGCGTGCGCAGTTTGTCGTGGCCCAGATGATAGTGAAGCAGTTCGCGCAGGGGCACACGCAAGGCGCTGGCCACCGGCGCGCAGGCCTGGCGCAGTGCCTCGGTGCTGCCGTGCGCAAGGGCGGCCTCCAGCGCCACCCAGTCGACACCCGTCAAGCCGCTGGCCTGGGGCGCCAGGCCAGCCTCTGGGTGCAAGGCGTAGCGTGCATCGGGCCGCAAGGGCTGCGCCGTCAGCGTGGCCATGCTCAGGTCGGGCAGCCAGCCCAGCTCGCGCAGCAAGGTCAGCTCGAAGGCACGCAAGGCCGCCGGCTCTTCGCCGCTTTCGCTGCGCGTGGCCAGCGCCGCCAGGGTGTCGGCGTAGGCGTCGAAGAGCCCTGCATGCGGGTCCTGCCGCGCCAGCAACTTGAGCAGCAGTTCGTTGAGGTAGTAGCCCGAGAACATCGCTGCCGGGCCCAGCAGGGGCCGGCCACCGGCCCACTCGGCGCCGCGCAGGTTGTGCACCTCGCCCTGCTCGTCGGCAGGGGTCTTGCCCAGCAGCGCGTGCAGCGGCTGGAAGGGCAGCAGCACGGCGCGAAAGTTGGAGGTCGGCTTCTTGGCGCCCTTGGCCGCCACCACGACGCGGCCGCGCTCGCGCGTGAAGAGCTCGACGATCAGGCTGGATTCGCTCCAGTTGTGGTGATGCAGGACGTAGGCGAGCAGCGCGGAGCTGGACCGCCCGCCGCCGGGCCGCCCCAAGGCGGGCGACTCCCCTCGGGGGGCGACGCGAAGCGTCTTGGGGCCGTCATCATTCGTAGCCATAGCTGCGCAGGTGGGCCTCGTCATCGGCCCAGCCAGAACGCACCTTGACCCAGATCTCGAGAAAGACCTTGGCGTCCCACAGGCGCTCGAGTTCCTGGCGTGCCTCACTGCCGATGCGCTTGAGCCGCTCGCCGCCATCGCCGATGACCATGCCCTTGTGCGCGTCGCGCTCGACGACGATGCTGGCGGCGATGCGGCGCAAGTTGCCTTCTTCTTCAAACTTGTCGATTACGACGGTGCAGCTGTAGGGCAGTTCATCGCCGGTCAGCCGGAACAGCTTTTCGCGGATCATCTCGCTGGCCAGGAAGCGTTCGCTGCGATCCGTCAGCGCGTCTTCCTCGTACAGCCAGGGCTGCTCGGGCAGGTAGGGCTCGACGATGCCGAGCAGGCGTTCGACATCAGCCTCGCGCGTGGCCGACATGGGCACGAATTCGGCAAAGGCGTGGCGCTCCTGCATCTGGCGCAGCCACGGCAGCACGTCCTGCCGGCGCGCCAGGGTGTCGAGCTTGTTGGCGATCAGCAGCACCGGCTTGCCCTTGATGCCCTCGTTGCCCAGCAGCGCCAGCACCTTGGCGTCGGGCAGGCCGAAGCGGCCGGCCTCGACCACGAACAGCACCACGTCCACATCGCCCAGCGACGACAACACGGTGCGATTGAGCGTGCGGTTGAGCGCCGCGGCGTGCTTGTCCTGAAAGCCCGGCGTGTCGACAAAGACAAACTGCGTCGGGCCCACCGTGCGGATGCCGGTGATGCGGTGGCGCGTGGTCTGCGCCTTGTTGGAGGTGATGCTGATCTTCTGCCCGACCAGCGCGTTCACGAGCGTGCTCTTGCCAACATTGGGGCGGCCGACGATGGCCACGAGGCCGCAGCGCTGGGGTGGCGTCGGGTCTGGCGATTGCGGCTGGTTCATGATCTGAGTGGGCTCCCCGGCCGGTCGCTGGCCTTGAGTGCATCGAGAAGACGGCGCGCCGCCTCTTGTTCGGCGGCGCGGCGCGAACGCCCTTCGCCGGTCTGGTTGAGCCCGAGTGCGGCCACGGCGCATTCGACGTCGAAGGTCTGCGCATGCGCCTGGCCCCGCGTGGCCACGATGCGATAGGCCGGCACCGCGATGCGGCGCGCCTGCAGCCATTCCTGCAATTCGGTCTTGGCATCCTTGGCCCAGCTCTCGGCCTCGGTGTCCTGGATCACGTCACCAAACAAGCGCTGCACCAGTGCAGCCGCGCTCTGGTAGCCGCCGTCGAGAAAGACTGCGCCGATGATGGCCTCGACGGCATCGGCCAGCATCGACGGCCGCTGGGCGCCGCCGCCGCGGGCCTCGCCATCCGACAGGCGCAGCACCTCGGGCAGGGCCAACGCCAGCGCCACGCGGTGCAGGCTGTCCTCGCGCACAAGATGGGCGCGCACGCGCGTCAGGTCGCCTTCGTCGCTGCCAGAGAATCGCTCGAACAGCAGGCCCGACACCGCCAGCGCCAGCACGGCGTCGCCGAGAAATTCGAGCCGCTCGTTGTGGTCTGCACCCCAGCTGCGGTGCGTGAGCGCGCGGCCCAGCAACGCCGGTTGTGCGAAGCGATAGCCCAGGCGCTGCTGCAGCGCGTCGTGTCGGGCGTCCATCGCGGCTACTTCGACCGCCCTTCGTACTTGATGAGCAGGTACACGGGGCCGTAGAGCGCGATTTCCTTGTCGTAGGCAAAACCGATCACGACGCGGTCATTTTCCTTGGTGATGCTGAGGTCCTTGCCCGAGATCGAGGTGATCGAGTACTCGATGTCCTTCTGCCTGTCGAACTGCGCACGCGCCTCGGCCACCGTGGCCGGCTGCGCTGCGGCAACTTTCTCGATCGCGCGCTGAACCGTGACGTACTCGTTCACGGTCGGCAGCGCGCGCACCAGCACGTAGGCCGCAAAGGCGATCAGCACGGCCCAGAACACCAGGCCGAAGAGCGTGACGCCGCGCTGCTGGCGCCGCGGCACGCGCCGGGTGGGCTGTGGGCGCAGCGCGATGCGCGCGTGCATGACAGTCGGAATGGTTCTCATGGACATCGGATTCCCGTGACGTGCGCAAACGCCTAGTTAAACGGACCGATGCGCCCCGGATTGCTGAAGTTCATCCACACGAAGAACGCTCGGCCGACGATATTTTCATCCGGTACGAAACCCCAGAAGCGCGAGTCCTGCGAATTGTCGCGGTTGTCGCCCATCATGAAGTAGTGGCCCGGTGGCACCTTGCAGACCACACCCTCGGGAGCGTACCTGCAGTTCTCGGCCATCGGAAAGCGCTTCGGATCGGGCCCATAGTAGCCGTTGCGCCGCGGGTCGACGCGCATCTTGTGGCTGGCTTCGCCCAGCGTCTCGGCAAACATCGGGCTGTAGCTCAGGCTGTCGTCGTCGTAGTGCTCGCCCAACGACTTGATGTCGACCGCACGGCCGTTGATCGCCAGCTTCTGGTTCAGGTAGGACACCTCGTCGCCCGGCAGGCCCACCACGCGCTTGATGTAGTCGAGCCGCGGATCCACCGGGTAACGGAAGACCATCACGTCGCCGCGCTTGACCGCGTTGTTGTCGATGATCTTCTTGTTGATCACCGGCAGCCGCACG
>JANPMR010000032.1:0-7021 GCA_031427055.1 Rubrivivax sp. | reverse complement strand
GGCAGTTCGGGCGGCGATGTTGCCGGGCCGCGGGTACGCGCCTACTGCGACGACCCGCTCGCAGCCCCCACCACCGAGTTCGCCTATGTCGGCGCGCTCAAGCTGGTGCGCTTCTACGTTGACCCGGCAATGCCCAACGCCGGCCAGCGGCGCACGCTCTGGGCTGTCATCCGCCGCGGCATGAACCTGCCCGTGGGCGCGGTGCCCGCCGGTTGGGATGGCAGCAGCGATGTCAGCACGCTGCAGCAGTTTGCCGAGGAGACGCCGTGACGCCGCACGCATGGCGCGGACTGGCCGCCGCCGGGCTGATGCTGGCGGGCTTGCCGGCGTGGGCGCAGGCCGGCGCGGGCGCGCAGAACCCGGCGCCGATCAACACCTTCGAGCTCGAGGCCGCGGCGCGGCACGACTTTGGCAATGCCGCCAAGACCGGCAAGGACGAGCGCCACTACAAGCTGTCCTACAAGGGCGCGTTGGTGCGCGAGGAAGGCACGCCGCTGAAGTCGCTGACCGCCTTCGACCCCGCGGCCGAGGCACCGGACACCGCCGGCGTGGGCAGCGGCGACCGCAACCGCTACACGTTGCGCTACGAGAACGGCCGCGCCACCGCGGGCGGCGCGATCTTCGAGGCCGCTGGCCTGCAGCCGATCGCCTTGCGCGGCCTGGAGTCGCTGGACCTGCGCGGCAGCGCCGCCTTGGCCAGCGACGCCGACGGCAAGAACGTCGCATTCGCGGTCGGCCTGGAGACCGCGCCATGGCGGCTGCCGGGGCTGAGCGGCACCGAGGCCAGCAACTGGCTGGTGCTGGGCGTCAATGCGCAGCGCTCGCGCACGACGGTCGCCGATGGCGCCTCAATTGCCAACGCCAACGCCAGCACCATCAACAGCGCCGTGCTCAATGCGCGCGCCTTTGTCGGCAAGGCCTTCGGCTGGCACAAGAGCGCCGATGTTGGCAAGACGGCGAGCAAGATCGAGCGCGACATGCTCGCCGCTGCGCCCACGCTGGACGACGCCAAGCGGCTGGTGGCGAAGATCAAGAAGATCCCGGTGGCCAAGCGCACCGATCTGCAGAAGCAACTCATCGACGCCGTCGGCGACATGGGCAGCGACACCGACTGGACCCGCAAGGCGCGCGAGATGGCGCTGGGCATTGCCGACGCCATCACCGACCAGCCCACCGTCGCCGCGTACGCCGAGGCGCATGGCTGGTACCAGGCCTCTGGACCGGCAGCGCAGCGCAAGGCCCGCGGTCTCTTCACCGCGACCCTCGACTACTGGTTGATGCCGTCGCGCGACGACATGCTGCTGCGCCTGCGCTACGAGTCCGGCTGGGACTGGGTCAAACCGGAAGAACGCCTCAACCGACTGATGGTGTCGGTGGCGCTGCGCTTCTAGGCGCCCGGCCGCTCAGACCGCGACGAGCTCGACCTCGAAGACCAAGGTCGCATTCGGCGGGATCGCGCCGCCGGCGCCGCGTGCGCCGTAGCCCAGTTCCGGCGGGATCGTCAGCACGCGCGTGCCGCCGACCAACATGCCGGCCACGCCTTCGTCCCAGCCCTTGATGACTTCGCCGCCGCCCAGGCCGAAGCTGAAGGGCACGCCGCGGTCCTTGCTGCTGTCGAACTTCTTGCCGCGCGACTTGTCGGCGGTGGGGTCGTAGAGCCAGCCGGTGTAGTGCACGCGCACGCGTTTGCCGGGCACGGCCTCGGCGCCAGTGCCGGGCGTGGTGTCTTCGTATTGCAGGCCGGAAGGCGTGGTCGTCATCGCAGGATTCCTTTGGACAAAAGCCGCAATGATGCCAGCCCAGGCGGGCACCGCCGCCGCCAGCCAGGCGCCGACGCTGTCGGCCGCGATCAATGGCAGACCGAGCACGGCGCCGGCCGCCTGCAGCGCGGGCAAGGGATGAGCCCCGTCGAGCGCTTGCGCGCCGTTCTGCTTGCTCAGCTTGTGGCCGTCGCCGGCCAGCACCAAGGGCGTGTGCAGGTAGGCCGGTGTGGCCAGCTGCAAGGCACGCTGCAGCACGATCTGGCGCGCCGTGTTGTCGGCCAGGTCCGACCCGCGCACGACGTGGGTGACGCCTTGCGCTGCGTCGTCCACCACCACCGCGAGCTGGTAGGCCCACAGGCCGTCGGCGCGCTTGAGCACGAAGTCACCCACCGCCGCGCCGACATCCTGCCGCTGCGGCCCGAGGCGGCGGTCTTGCCACGGCACCACGCCGCTGGCGCGCAGCCGCACCGCCCGCGCCGGCTTGCCGTGCAGGCCGTCGCGGCAGGTGCCGGGGTAGATGAGCTCATCGAAGCGCTGCGCTGCCACACCGTGCGCGGCCAGCACGATCTCGATGTCCCGGCGTGAACAGGCGCAGCCATAGGCGCTGTCGCTGTCGAGCAAGGTCTGCAGTGCAGCCGCGTAGGCATCGCCGCGGCGCGACTGCCACCATGGCGGCTCGTCCGCGTGCAGGCCGCACGCCGCCAGCTGCGCCAGCATGTGCTCGGCCATGCCCGGCAGGCAGCGCGGCGCGTCGACGTCCTCGATGCGCACGAGCCAGGCACCGCCGTGGGCCCGCGCGTCGAGCCAACTGGCCAGTGCCGCCACCAGCGAGCCGGCGTGCAGCGCTCCGGTGGGCGAAGGCGCGAAGCGGCCGCGGTATGGGCCATGGCCCGCGACAGCGGACGCCGCCAACATCAGTCCAGCGGCCCCGCATGCCGCTCGAGCAGCGCGCGGCGCGTTGTGGGGCTGTCCAGCTGCGCCAGCCACCACTGCAGCGCGCGGCCCAGGCCCAGTGCGCCGCGCTCGGCGCGCCAGGCGTAGTGCAGGCCCCCGATGCGTGCGCCGCGCGCCGTCTCCTTGCGCACCAGATGGCCGGCCTCCAGGTGCGGCCGCGCCAGCGACAGCGGCACGAAGCCGCAGCCCAGGCAACGCAACAGGGCCTCGAGCTTGGCGCGCATGCTCGACACGGTGAGCACGTCCTGCCCGGGCAGCAGGTTCACGGTCATCGGCTCCAGGCGCTGCGCGGTGTCGGCCACGGCCACGGCGCGGTGGTGCACCAGCTGGGCATCGACCAGGGGTTCATCCAGTGCCGCCAGCGGGTGGTGGGGCGCGACACAGAACACGAACTCCATGGCGCCCAGCGGCCGCAACTCGATGCCGCCCGGGTTGAGATGCTGGCCCGACACGCCGATGGCCAGGTCGACCTGGCCAGTGATCAACGCCTCCCAGGTGCCGGTGAGCACCTCGCTGCGCAGCCGCAGCCGCGTGGCCGGGCCGTCGGGCGGCACGCCGTCGCCGCGCATCTCGCAGAAGGCCTGCACCAGCTCGAACATCGTCGGCACCGACAGGATGTCTTCGACCGCGATCGCCAGCTGCGGCTCCCAGCCATGGGCCACGCGGCGCACCCGGTTGGCCACCGCGTCCATCTCGCTAAGCAGGCGGCGGCCTTCCTGCAGCAGCTCGCTGCCGGCGGCGGTGAGCTGGGCCTGGCGCGAGCTGCGGTCGAAGAGCAGCACGTCCAGCGCTTCCTCGAGCTGGCGCACGCTGTAGGTAAGCGCCGAGGGCACCTTGCCGAGCTCGCGCGCCGCCGCGGCAAAGCTGCCGGCGCGCGCGATGGTGTCCATCATGACGAGGGCGTCGGGGGTCAGGGCTTGGCGGGCGTCTGGCATGCGTTCATCTTATTTGAATGCGGCCGACAAGGTCGCTCTCCCCTGCAACGCAGCCCGCTTCCTAGACTGCGAAGCATCAAAGGAGCCCCACGATGATCACCCTGCGCAAGGCCGCCGCCCGAGGTTATGCAGACCACGGCTGGCTCAAGAGTTTTCACAGCTTCTCGTTCGCCGATTACCACGACGCCGCCCACATGGGCGTGGGCAACCTGCGCGTCATCAACGAAGACCGCATCGCAGCCGGCACTGGCTTTGGCACGCACGGCCACCGCGACATGGAGATCGTGAGCTACGTGCTCGACGGCGCGCTGGCGCACAAGGACAGCATGGGCAATGGCACGACGGGCGGCGCGCACGGCGGCGTCATCCTGCCCGGCGACGTGCAGCGCATGAGCGCCGGCACCGGTGTGCGGCACAGCGAGTTCAACCACGCCGCCGACCAGACCACGCACTTCCTGCAGATCTGGATCCTGCCTGCACGCGGCGGCATTGCGCCGGGCTACGAGCAGAAGCATTTCGACGCCGCCGCCAAGCGCGGCCGGCTTGCGCTGGTGGCTTCGGCCGATGGCGCCGAAGGCTCGGTAACGATCCACGCCGACGCCGCGCTGCGCGCCGGCCTGTTCGACGGCGACGAGCGCGCCGAACTCGCGCTCGACCCACAACGCCTGGGCTACGTCTTCGTGGCGCGCGGCAGTGCACGCGTCAACGGCCAGCCGCTGGCCACGGGCGACGCCGTCACGCTGCGCGCCGAGAGCCGGCTCGTCATCGACGGCGGACAAGACGCCGAACTGCTGGTCTTCGACCTCGCCAGTTGACGCCTTCGCCCACCCACCCGCACCCCACCTCACCCCACGCCATCACCACCTCACCCCAAAGAATCCCGCCATGAACACCCCCGCTCCCGTCTTTCTCATCGCCCGCCTGCTGCTGGCCCTCATGTTTGTACTCGCCGGCCTGAGCAAGTTTGCCGGCCTCGAGGGCACCGCCGGCTACATCGCCAGCAAGGGCCTGCCGCTGCCGATGGTGCTGGCCGTGGCCACCGCCGCGCTCGAATTGCTGGGCGGCCTGGCGCTCATCGTCGGCTTCCAGGCCCGCTGGGCGGCGCTGGCGCTGGCCGGATTCACCCTCGTCGCGTCGGTCATCTTCCACAACTTCTGGGCCATGCCGGCCGACCAGGCCTTCATGCAGCAATTGATGTTCATGAAGAACCTGTCCGTCGCTGGCGGCCTGCTGCTGATCTTTGCTTTCGGCGCCGGCGCAGTCAGCCTCGACGCCCGCCGCGCGGTGCCCGCCTGATCGCACTGCCGCTGACAACCGACCTCAACCCCATTCGCCCCCACCAGGAATTGCCATGAGCAGCATCGTCATCGTCTATCACAGCGGCTACGGCCACACCCACCAGATCGCGCAAGCCGTGGCCGAAGGCAGCGGCGGCACGCTGCTGGCCATCGACGCCGAAGGCAATCTGCCAGCCGGCGGCTGGGAGCAGCTTGCCGCGGCCGACGCCATCGTCTTCGGCAGCCCCACCTACATGGGCAGCGTGAGCTGGCAGTTCAAGAAGTTTGCCGATGCGTCCAGCAAGCCCTGGTTCACGCAGCAGTGGAAAAACAAGCTCGCCGCCGGCTTCACCAATTCAGCGTCCATGAACGGCGACAAGCTGTCGACGCTGCACTACCTGTTCACGCTCAGCCAGCAGCACAGCATGCTGTGGGTGGGCACCGGCATCATGCCCAGCAACAGCAAGGCGGCGACGCGCAACGACATCAACTATGTCGGCTCTTTCGCCGGCCTGATGACGGCCACGCCGTCCGACGCCTCGGCGGCCGAAATGGTGCCCGGCGACATCGCTACCGCCAAGGCCTTCGGCCAGCGCATGGCCGAGGTCGCCGGCCGCTTCAGCGCCTGATCGCGGCAAGCGGCGCCGCCGCGTGCGGCGCCAGCTCAAGATACGGCCGAGCCGGCCGAAATCGTCGGAGCCCGCACCTCCGACGCATGCCTGCCCGTAGCCGCTCACGCACCAGCACCTCACAACGCCTGATGGCAGCCATCGCGCTGCTTGTCGGGCTGCTGGTCCTTGCGGTCACGCTGGCCGTGCTGGACATCCGCTCCAGCAACGCCGTGGTTGGCCGCCTGGCCAACGAGGACCTGGAGCGCGTCGCGCGGGTGGCCGAGATCGGCGACAACGCCAACAACGTGGCGCGCAAGCTCGTGGTGCTGGCGAATGCGCCGCGCAGTCTGCGCGTGTCGGCCTACACCGAGATCGACGCCGCCAACCGCCGCCTCGATGGCGCCATGGCGCGCCTGGCGCGCGGCGTCGAGGGCGGCGAAGCCATGCGCGCCTACCGTGCGCTCACTGACGCCATCGCGCAGTACCGAGTCGCCTACCAGGACACGGCCGACATCATCGAGAGCGAAGACCTGCCCGCCGCGCGGGCCAAGCTGGTGCAGACGGCCGACGTCGACCTTGCGGCCCTCATCCGCGCCGCCCAGGACCTCGACCGCGTGCAGCGCCAGCAGGTCGCATGGCGCGTGGACACGCTGCGCGCAGACCTTGCCCACAGCGAGCGCCTGATGCTGGCCCTGGCTGGCGCGGGCCTGGCGCTCGCGGGCCTGCTGGCGTGGTGGGTGTCGCGCAACGTGGCCGCGCCCATGCGCGCCGCAGCGCAGGTGGCGCGCCGGCTCGCGCAGGGCGACTTCGAAGCCCGCCTGCCGCCCGGCCGCACCGGCGAAGTCGCTGACATCGCCATCGCCTTCGAACAGCTCGCCACCGAAGTGCAGCAGCGCGAGGCAGCGCTGCGGCGCCTGATCGACATCGATCCACTCACCGGCCTGCCGCAGCGCATCCGCTTCCTGGCTGACCAGGGCTCGCGCGTGGAGCGCGCCGGTGCTGATGGGCCACGCGTGATGCTGCTGTGCTACGACGTCGAACGCCTGAAGTCGATCAACGCGCTGCTTGGCTTTGACGCCGGCGACGCCGTCATCGTGAGTGCCGCCAAGCGCGTGGCCCATGGCATCGGCCTGGAGGGCGCGGTGGCGCGGCTGGGCGGTGGCACCTTCGTGGCGCTTGTCGAACTGCAAGCGGGGGAGTCGGCGCTCGAGCGCGCCGCGGCCTTCCGCGACCAGGTCGAGCACCGCATCGAGTGGCACGGCCACGTGCTGGACGTTGCGGTGGCCACTGGCCTGGCCGTCGGGCCCGAGCACGCGCGCACGCTGCCCGAGCTGCTGCGCTGCGCCGAGCAGGCCCTGTTCGAGGCCAAGCGACAGCGCGGCACGCTGGGCCAGTACACGCCGTCGATCGAAGCCGCGCGCATCGTCCACCTGAGCATGCTGTCAGAGCTGCAGCACGCGGTCGAGCAGGGCCATCTGGTG
>JANPMR010000031.1:0-2163 GCA_031427055.1 Rubrivivax sp. | reverse complement strand
CCGCATCGTCCGCCCAGGACGGCGCCTGGACCGACGCGGCGCGCGGTCGCGCACTGCCCTGGCGACTGCGGCTGCCGGCTGCACCCGGCCCCTGGCCGCTGCTGCTGTACTCGCACGGCCTGGGCGGCAGCCGTGACGGTGGGGAGGTTTGGGGCCGGGCTTGGGCCGATGCCGGCTTCGCCGTGCTGCATCTGCAGCACCCGGGCAGCGACACCGACACCTTGCGCGGCGGCCTGGCCAGTTTGCGCGCGGCGGGCAGCGCCCAGCAGTTGATCGCGCGCGCCGCCGACCTGAGCTTCATGCTCGACGAGACCGAGCGCCGCGCGCGCGCCGACGAGGCGCCGTGGCGCGACATGCAGCCGGGCGTGGTCGGCGTGGCGGGGCACTCTTTCGGCGCCCACACCACGCTGGCCGTGGCCGGGCAGCGCTACCCGGCGCCCGGCAGCCTGGCCGATGCGCGGCCACGCGCCTTCGTCGCCTTGAGCCCCTCGTCGCCCGCGGCATCGCGAATCAGCCTGCTGCAGTCCTTCGGCGGCATCGTGCGGCCGATGCTGGCCATCACCGGCTCGCTCGACGGCGATCCCTTCGGCAGCTATGACGGCGGCGAGCCACGTGCCGCGGTGTTTGAGGGCCTGCCGGCGGGCCGGCGCGCGCTGCTCTGGCTGGACGGCGCCGACCACATGACGTTTGGCGGCGGACGCCCCGGCAGCGTGCGCGACTTCGGGCCCTTCCGTCGCAAGGGCATGGCGCCCTCGCTCGAGCCGGCGCACCACGCGATGGTGGCGCGCATCACCACGCTGTGGTGGCGGGCGCAGTTGCTGGGCGACGAGACGGCGCGCGCCGCGCTGGTGGCGCCCGAGGGCCTGGCGGCGGGCGACCGCTGGCGGATCGGCTAGGGCACGCGCGGTCGGCGCCAGGGCGCTGCGGTAAGCTGCGGCGCCCCAAGCCACGGAGACGCCTCATGTTCGACACCGCCATCGCCGGCAGCCTGCCCAAGCCCGCTTGGCTGGCCGAGACCGAGAAGCTCTGGCCGCGCTGGAAGGCCGAGGGCGCAGAACTGGCGCAGGCCAAGCTCGATGCCACGCTGCTGTGGATCAAGGCGCAAGAGGACGCAGGTCTCACCGTGATCGGCGACGGCGAACAGAGCCGGCAGCACTTCGTGCACGGCTTTCTGGAGCAGGTCGAGGGCATCGATTTCGAGCACAAGGTCGAGATGGGCATTCGCGACGACCGCTACAAGGCCATGGTGCCGCAGGTGGTGGCGCCGCTGCGCCTGAAGGGCCGCGTGCACGAGGCCGAGGCGCGCTTCCTGCGCGCCAACACGCAGCGCCGCATCAAGTTCACGCTGCCCGGGCCCATGACCATCGTCGACACCGTGGCCGACCGTTTCTATGGCGACCGCGTCAAGATGGCCTTCGCCTTTGCCGATCTGCTCAACCAGGAAGCGCTGGCGCTGCAGGCCGACGGCGTGGACGTGATCCAGTTCGATGAGCCGGCCTTCAACGCCTACATGGCCGAGGCGGCCGACTGGGGCGTCAAGGCGCTGGAACGTGCCGCGCAAGGCCTGAAGGCGCAGGGCGCGGCCAACGGCCGCGCGTGCACCACGGCCGTCCACATCTGCTACGGCTACGGCATCAAGGCCAATGTCGACTGGAAGCAGTCGCTGGGGCAGGAATGGCGCCAGTACGAGCAGATCTTTCCGGCGCTCGCCGCCAGCAGCATCGACCAGGTGAGCCTGGAGTGCATCCACTCGCGCGTGCCGCCCGAGCTGATGGCGCTGCTCAAGGGCAAGGATGTGATGGTGGGCGTGATCGACGTCGCCAGCGACCTCATCGAGACCGCCGAGGAAGTGGCCGACACGATTGGCCGCGCGCTGCAGTTCGTGCCGCGCGAGCGCCTCATCGCCTGCACCAACTGCGGCCTGGCGCCGATGAGCCGCGAGGTGGCGCAGGCCAAGCTGCGCGCGTTGGGCGCGGGCGCGGCGCTGGCGCGCCAGCGGGCCAGCGGGCAGGCGTGACGCGCGGCGTCAGGCCGGCACGACGGGCATGGGCGCCGTGCTGGCAGCGCCGTAGCGCGCGATGAACTCGTCCACCGGCAGCGGGCGTGCAATGAGATAGCCCTGCACGAGATCGCAGCCGGTGGCGCGCAGCACGGCGAGCTCGG
>JANPMR010000030.1:0-14174 GCA_031427055.1 Rubrivivax sp. | reverse complement strand
CCGCAGCCGGAGCGCAGGACTACGCCGACCGAAGCAGGCGGATCAGCACATCGATCACGTCGTTGCCATCGGGTGACTTCAAGCGGTGTTGGCTGAGCGTGCGGGCGAGGTCGGCGCGCGACAGCATCCGGTAGTCCGAGCGAATCAGGATGCCTGCAATGGCGCGCTGCGCTTCGAGCGAGCGGGCCAACGGAAACAGGCTGGCGACTTCCTGCAGGCTTTGCGGATCGGCCAGGCGCTGCCGCGCCAGCGTGTCGAGGGCGCGCAGCTGTGCGCCGCCGGCGGCCATGCGCCCGATGTTCGAGGTGAGGGCACGCAGTTCATTCACGCCAGCCAGCGGGCGGTGGCGCAGATAGATCTGCGCGATCGCGACGTGCTCGTCGTCCGGGTCCGACAGGGCTTGAATGGTGCGTCCGTGCGCCTGTGGGTTTCCCAGGCAGGCCAGCACGGCCGTGTGCGTCAGGTCGCCGGCGCGCGGCGCACCCCGGGCCAGCAGTTGCTGCGCCTGAGCGGGATCATGGCCCGCATGGGTCGAGCAGATCAGGTCGACTTCGGTCTTGCTCAGGCTGCCGCGGCCCATGCGGTCGGCAACCATGTTCATGAACTCTGCCTGCTCCTGTGCTTGCGACAACCACCCCAGCGTGCGCGCCAGGCCCGTCATGCGGGTTTGCACGGCGGCTTCGTCGGCGTCGCGCGCAAACTCGAGAAAGCGGTCGCGCGGGTGGCGGTCGCTGCCAATCGCGGCGAGCTGCGCCGCCACCTCGGGCACCTGGCGCTGCGCCGGGTCGATCGAGGCGGCGTAATGCTCGAGGTGATCGAGAAACATGCGCACATCGGTGACGTCGCGCTGCAGCACCTTGTGCATGAAGGCGATCTTTTGCGCATGCGTGGGCTTCTCGTCCACCAGCCCGCACATGTCGCCGCGGAAGTCTGCGTTCGGGTCAGCGTCGGTCAGGCCTTCGATGGCGACCATCGAGGTGGGTGCAAACAAGCTCAGCAGCGTCGGGCTGGCGCGCCCGCTCGCGATTTCGCCCGCGGGTGCCGACCGAAAGTAGCGCTCGAGCAGCGGCCCGGCCGAGCGCCCGAGCGGCGCCTGCGACGAAAAGCCATAGAGCACCGGCACGTTCTTGAATACGTGACGAAGCCGGTCGCGATTGCTCTGGCCGTAGCGCTGGCTCATCAGCGCCGAAAGGCGCGCGGCATCGGCCTGCGAATGGCCAGAACGGACAAGGCTGCGCAGCACTTCGGCCGAGGGCACCTGCGTCGGCTCCGACTTCAGGGTGTTGCAGCCAAAGAGGTAAACCTCTTTGAGCTGAGTGAACAGTCCGTTGCACGAGGCGCTGCACGAGGCGCGCTGCATTTCGCGGAGTGTCAGGAACTCGCGGTCGACGTGGCTGTCGGTGTAGAACTCGGTGCCGTTATCGAAGTGGCCGGAAATGACAAGCGCGTCGCAGGTCACACCACTGCGGCAGGCCGATTCCAACCAGTCCGGGCGGCCACGCTGCACCAGTTCGACAAACCGATAGCCGTCGCGCGGCAGGTGGCGCTGGAAGGTGTCGCGCTCGTCGGGCGAGTTGATGGTCACCGTGCACACCGTCTTCGGGGCGGCACCGGCGCTGAGCGACGCTGTCGCAGCCAGCAGGGCCAGCAGGGCGGCAAAGAGGCCGCGGGACGAGTGGAGGCGGACGGGGGTGAGCAGCATCCGCTAGTGTTTCATACGGCACGTCTGTGCGGCGGCCCTCATGTAACCGATCGCGCGCGGGGTCCGCACGGCCCCGGCAGACCCTGTCCCTCAGCGCGACTGGAGCTGCCGCACCAGTGCGTCGAGCATGTTGCCGCCGCCAGGGGCCGGCAGGCGTTCGACGAGCAGCGTACTCACCAGCTCCGGGCTGGACATCGAGCTGCGATCGGCACGAATCAGGATGCCCGCCACCGCGATCTGGACCGACGAGGACTTGGTGTCCGTGTAAAGCTTCACCAGCATGTCCAGGATGGCGCGATCTGACACGTAGTGCCGGCCCAGCGACTCCAGGGCACGCACCTGGGCCTCGGACGGTGGCATGGCAACGATTTCCGCGGCCACGCCACGCAACTCGCTGCGGTCGGTGATGGGCCGGTGGCGCAGGTAGGCCTGTGCCATGCGCACATCCGTCTCATGGGGGCTGACCAGGCCGTGCAGCGTGCGCGCATGGCCCTCGGTGCTGCCCAGACAAGCCCGAAAGGCGGCGTGCGGCACGTTGTCTTGTGGGCCGCCCGCGACCACGCGCCGGTTGAATGCACCGTCGAGCTCGCCATCCTCGTTCAGGGTGCAGGCCAGATCCAGTTCGGTCACGCTGACGGTGCTGCGGGCCTGCAGTTCGCCCAGCATCAGCGCCAGTTCGGTCCAGCGCGCCTCGGGCGTCAGCCAGCCCAGGTCGAGTGCGACGCGGATCATGCGCGCCCGCACGGCCGGCTTGTCGGCGTCACGCGCGAAGGCCAGATAGCGCGCGCGGGTCGCCTTGTCAGCCGCGATCGTCGCCAGCGCCGTATTGACCTCGGGTGTGCGCCGCGTGGGGTCTTCGAGCAACTTCGTGTAGCGCTGGATGCGGTCGAGATGCATGCGGGCCTCGCCCGTCTCGCGCTGCAAGAGCGCGTGGACAAAGCCCAGCCTCTTCGTGTCCGTCAGTCGGTCATCGACAAACTGGCACACGTCGCCACGCGCGTCGGCGCGCGGATCCTTTTCGGTCATGCCCTGGGCCGCGGACATGGCAAAGGGCGCGAAGTGCTGCAGCAGGCGGCCGCTGCTGCGGCCACCACCGACTTCGCCTGCGCCATTGGTGCGGAAGAAGCGGTCAAGGCTGGAGGCCGCGACCGGGCCCACCGGCGCCACCGACGAGAAGCCGTAGATCACGGGCACGTCCCAGAAGACCTGCCGCATGCGGTCGCGGCTGCTCTCGCCGTGCTCCGCGTTCAAGGCCCGCAGTTGCCGCTCGGCTTCCTTCAGCGAGTGGCCTTCGCGCACCAGGCTGCGCACGATCTCTGCCGAGGCGCTGCTCAGTGCAATCGGATTGAGGGTGTTGCAGCCGAAGAGATAGACCTCTTTGAGCTGCGAGAACAGCCCCGGGCAGGAGTCGCTGCAGGAGACGCGCTCGAGTTCGTCCAGGGGCAGATGCTCTTGCAGCTCCAGCCGATCCGAGAAGAACGCGTTGGTGCCGTCGTAGTGCCCGGAGATGATGAGCACGTCGCAGGTGATGGCGGCCTGGCAGGCCGAGTTGAGCCAGTCGGGCCGGTTGCGCTCGACGAGCTCGACGAACTCGTACTTCGATGCGGGCAGGTGGCGGCGAAAGACCTCCTTCTCGTCGGAGGAGTTGACAGTGATGGTGCAGACCGTCTGCTTCGCGGCCAGGGCAAGCGGTATCGACAGCGACAGCGCCGCAGCGATCAAGACCAAACGAAGAGGGGGTGTGCAACGCATGCAGCCATCCTAGTCACGACACTGCCGGCCGTCTCGTGTGCTGCCGCACATTCGCGGCAATGAAACTTAAAAAACACGCCAGCATGGGATCCGTGCAACGGCGATCAAGCCTGCACGGCGCTGCCAAGCGGCACGACGAAGCAGGCCTCTTGCGCCAGACCGGCCCAGCGCAGGCGGTGACCTGGCAACAGCAGGCGCAGCTCGCACGGCTGGCCCCAGCCGCCGGCAGCCGCCAGCGCCGTCTCGGCGCTTTGGCGCAGCAACAGGAATCGCATCAAGCGGCCATCGCGCCGCAGCGTGATCTCGGCTCGCGGCCAATGGCTGGGCAGTCCGGGTTCGAAGCACAGCGCCTGCGCGTCCATCTCGAGCCCGAAGATCGACTCCACGGCGGCGCGGTGCATCCAGGCCGCAGACCCGGTGTACCAGCTCCAACCGCCGCGGCCCACGAAGGGTGGCGCGGTGTACACGTCACCCGCCATCACGTAGGGCTCGGCGCCGTACACCGCGGCCTGCTCGGGCTTGGCGGCGCGGTGCGCCGGGCTCAGGTATTCAAACCAGTGCCATGCCAGGTCCAGCGCCGGGCCGGGCCGCGCCAGCGACTTGGCATAGGCCGCCTGCGCCATCACCGCCCAGACACCGGCATGCGAGTACTGGCCGCCGTTCTCGCGCACGCCTGGCGGATAGGCCTGGATGTAGCCGGCGCTGGGGCTGGCCTGGACCAAGGGCGGATGCAGCAGGCGGATCAGGCCCGCGCTCTCGTCCACCAGATGCTCGCGCACGGCAACCAGGGCCTGGGCCTGCCGCTCATGCGGCGCCACGCCGCCCAGCACCGACCAGGCCTGCGCGATGAGGTCGATGCGTGCCTCGGCGTTGTGCTGCGAGCCCAGCGGCTGGCCGTCGTCAAAGAAGGCACGGGCGTACCACTGGCCGTCCCAGGCCGGGCCCTGCAATGCCCGCTGCCAGCCCTTTGCCGCATCGGCCCAGCGCTGCGCGCGCTCGTGCTCGCCGCGTGCCAGCGCCAGCGGCATGAAGTCGGCCACCACGCGACACAGGAACCAGGCCAGCCACACCGATTCGCCGCGCCCCTGGTGGCCGACGCGGTTCATGCCGTCGTTCCAGTCGCCGCTGCCCATCAGCGGCAGGCCGTGCGGTCCCACGCGCAGGCTGCGGTCGATGGCGCGCGACGCGTGCTCGTACACCGTCGCCTGCTGTTCGCCAAGGGTGGGCGTGTCGTAGACGTCTTCCGCACCTTCGGGGATCACCATGCCTTCGATGAACGGCAGGCGCTCATCCAGCACGCCGGCGTCGCCGCTGCACTGCAGGTAGTGTGTCAGCGCATGGGGCAGCCACAGCAGGTCGTCGGAGAAATGCGTGCGCACGCCAGTGCCCTGCGGGTCGTGCCACCAGTGCAGCACGTCGCCCTGCGCAAACTGGTGCGCGGCGCCGCGCAGGATCTGCTCGCGCAGCCGCTGCGGCGCGGCCCAGGCCAGCGCCATCGCGTCCTGCAACTGGTCGCGAAATCCGGTGGCGCCGCCGGCCTGGGAGAAGCCGGCCTTGGCCCATAGGCGGCAGGCCACGGTCTGGTACAGCAGCCAGCGGTTGACCAGGGCATCGAACAAGGGGTCCGGCGTCGTCACCTCGGTGGCGCCGAGCAGCGCGTCCCAGGCCTCGCGCGATTGCTGCAGTCGCTGCGCCACTGGCCGCGCGGCGGCCTCCACCGCCAACTGTCGCGCCAGAGCCGCGCTGGCCGCCCAGCCCACCAGCAGCGTGCGTTCGGCGGCTGTGCCGGCGGGCAGATCGATGCGCAGTGCCAATGCGGCACAGGGGTCGTCACCGCCACCATGCCGGTGGCCGAAGTGGTCAGGCAACACCGGGCGCCCGCGGGCGTCAAAAAGCTCGCGGCGGTCGCAGGTCCAGTCACTGTCGTCGTGGTGCTCGCTGCCCGCGCCTGCTTCGGTACCGTTCGGGCTTACCGCCGCCAGAAACGCGGTGCCGTCGCCGAAGCCCGAGGCCTGTTCCTGCTGCGTGGCCAGCAGGGTCGTGAGGCGGCCGCCGGCGATGCGCTGCCCGTGTGCTGCCGTGTACACGCCGGCGCGGTCGCTGCGCTGGGCGCCCAGCATCCATTCGCAGATGCCCACCAGGCGCAGCCGGCGCGTGTGCGCCCCGAGGTTGACGACGCGCACCTGCACCTGCTTCACGGCAGCCGCGGCATCGACGCACCAGCGGACGCTGACTTCGAGGTGGCCGCGCCGGTGGCCGATCTCGGTCCAGCCCTGGCCGTGCACCACCTGGTAGTCGACACCGGGGGCGGCAAAGGCCGAAGGCGTGACGCTCCAGACCTCGCGCGTGCGCCGGTCCTGCAGCAGCAGCCACTCCGAGGGCGGGTCGGCCACCGGATCGTTGGACCAGGCAGTGAGCTGGTTCATGCGGCTGTTGACGGCCCAGCTGCAACCGCCGCCGGCTTCGCTGACCTGGGCGCCGAAAACTTCGTTGGCCAGCACGTTGATCCAGGGCCGCTGCGGGCGCAACAGCGTGCTGGTGTCGAAAGCAAATTCGCCGGCATGGCCCGCGCTGTCGGCAAACACGCCATGGGGCGCCGGCACCCCTGCGGCGCTGTGCGGCGCCACGGTCAGCGCCACGTGCGAGGTTTCCTGGCGCGCCTGCAAGGCCTGCTCGTGAAGCCCGGCCCATTCATTGAGGTGGTGTGCCAGCGAGCGCCCGTCGGCCAGCAGGCTCACGCGGGCCAGGCACTGCAGGGTGCTCAGCTCGTCGGCCGACAGATCGTCGGCGCGCAGCAGATGCCAGCTGCTGCGCGCCGCCGTGGCGCCGGGCACGGCAGCGTCGGCATCGTAGTGGTCGCGCAGTGCGCTGAGCTCGCGCTGCAGCGCCATCTCGTAAGAAGCCGGCTCGGCGTTGACCACCACCAGGTCGCAGGCCACGCCGCCCCAGGACCACAGATCCAGGCACCGGCTGAGCGTGCGCACCAGGCCCAGGCCCGGCAGGTCGGCGGCCGACACCAGCAGCAGCGGGCGTTCGCCCGAGATGCCGAAGCGCCACAGCAGCCGGCGGTCGCAGACCTGGCGGGTCACCGGCCCATCCTGCGGGCGCGCCACGCTGAGCATCAGCGCCGTCGTCAGGGTCTGCAGCGTGGTGTAGGTGCCGGCGCCGATGCGCAGCTCACGCTGGCGCACGCCGGCCAGCGTGGCCGACATCAGGGACGCGCGCTCGATGTGGCTGGGCTGGCGGTACTTGTCGATGACGGCGCTGAGCACGCCGCGGTCGTGCGACGCCGCGGTGGCGAATGTCAGCCGCACCTGGGCGCCGGGCGCGATCGACAGGCGCACGCCGAGGGCGCACATCGGGTCCAGGCCGGTGTTGAGCGGCGCGTTGCCGTCGGCGGCGTCGCCCGCCGGGGTGTCCCACGGCTCCATGCTCGCCTGCGGCGACCAACTGGCGCGGTTGCGCCCCAGCCAGCGCTGGCGGTCCACCTGATGGCGCAGGCCGCGCACTTCGGGTGCGCTCTCGGCCAGGAAGTGCGCCATGTGCAGCGCCTGCTCGCCTGCCAGGCGGGGCCGTCGCTCGAAGCGCAGGGCCTGCTGGCGTGCGTCGGCGTGGGCCCGCACGAAGAGATTGCCGAAGGCCGGATGCGCCTCGTCTGCGCGGGCCTCGGCCAGGGTCGGCTCGAAGGCCGAGATCAGCTCGAACTGCAGCCGCCGGTCGCCCCGGTTGACCAGCTCGACGCGGCGGAACTCGATGTCGTCCTCGGGGCTCACCCAGACCGTGATGCGGGTCTGCAGGTCGCTCCAATGGGCCTCGAAGCTGACGCGGTCGCCGTGATAGGCGCTCTGATAGTCGGCCTGCGGGTCGGCGGCCGGATGCTGGGTCAGCGAGACCGGTGCGCTGTCGCCATCGGGGTCGGCCCCGCGGCGCAGCCAGAAGAAGCTGCCGCAGGCGTCGCGCAGGGCGTCGTCGCGCCAGCGCGTGATCTCGCTGTTGCCCAGGCGGCTGCGGCCCGCGCCGTTGGCGCGCAGCGCCACGCTGTAGCGCCCGTTGGACAGCAGGTGGGTTGGTGCGACGGCGTGCTGCCCCGGCGACACCAGGCGCCGCAGGGTCGGGGCGGCTTGACGCTGGGCTTGCGGCGCCGGCTCGGGCGACAGCGCATGCAGCACCGACACCTCGCGCGGCGCGCGCTCGTGCAGCAGCGCGGACACGGCCTCGATGTGCGGATCGGCCATGCCCCAGCGCTGCGCCGCGCCGTCGAGCAGCACGTTGGCCAGGGCGACCAGCGTCATGCCCTGGTGGTGCGCCATGAAGGTTTGCACCGGTGTCATGGCCTGGCCGGCGCCCTGGCGCGAGGGCGTGTAGTCCAGCGCCTCGATGAAGCCCAGTGCACCGCGTGCGCCCAGGGTCTGCAGATGGGCGAAGTTTTGCCGCGCCTGGTGCGGCTCGAGTTGCGCCGCCAGCGCGGTGGCATAGGGCGCGATCACCAGTTCGTCTGCCGGCGTGCGGCGCAGCGCCAGGCGTGGCACGCCCTGCGGCGCGTACTGGTAGGCCAGGGTGTGGTCGCAGCCCGCGTGGGCCGACTCCGACACGCCCCAGGGCACGCCATGCTGCGCCGCGAAGGCGCGCTGTTCGACCACCGCCGCGCGGCCGGCCTCGTGCAGCACGCTGCCATGCGGCTCGGCCAGCACCAGTGTGGGCATCAGGTACTCGAACATCGAGCCCGACCACGAGCGCAACCCGGCCGCCGTGCCCACGGCGTAGAAGGGCCGGCCCAGCGCAGCCCAGTGGCGCACCGGCACGTCGCCCTTGGCGATGGCCAGCAGGCTGGTCAGGCGCGACTCCGAGGCCAGCAGGTCGTAGAAGCTGGCGTCGAGCTGGCCCTCGGCCACGCGGTAGCCGATGTGCAGCAGGTGCCGCCGCGGGTGGTACAGAAAGCTGAAGTCGGCCGCCCAGGCCAGCGCCTGGCAGCGCTGCGCCACCGCGCGCAGGGCCTGCACCGTGGCATCGTCGAGCGGCTCGCGGGCCAAGGCCAGGCAGGCCTGCGCCACGGCCAGCAAATGGCCGCTGAGGTTGCCGCTGTCCACCGTGGACACATACATCGGCAGCAGCGCGGCGCCATTTTGCGTGTCGTACCAGTTGAGGAAGTGGCCGCGGTGGCGCTGCAGCTTGTCCAGCGTGGCCAATGTGGCTTGCAGCCGGCGCAGCAATTCGGCCGTGTCGATCCAGCCAAACTGCCGCGCGCAGGCGATGCTGAGCAAGTACAGGCCGATGTTGGTGGGCGAGGTGCGCCGGGCCAGCATCTCGTGCGGCGCGGTCTGCAGGTTGTCGGGCGGCAGGTCCAGGTCGTCGGCCGTGACGCAGCGCTCGAAGTAGCGCCAGGTGTCGCGCGCCAGCGCCAGCAGGTAGGCGGCGTCTTCGGGCGGACAGACCTGCGGTTGGCGCGTGAAGCCGGTGCGGCTGACGGCCCAGATCCACAGCGGCGCTGCGCCCCACAGCAGGCACAGCGCGGCGCTCCAGGCCGGGTACGGCGTGTCCAGCATCCACAGGGTGACGCCCAGCAGCAGCGCCACCAGCGGCACCGAGGGGTGGCGGCGCAGCGCCGCGTCCAGGCCGGCGCTGGCGGTGGCCTGGGCGGCGGCGGCGGTGGTCCATTGCAGCAGCAGGTGCTGGCTGAACAGCAGGCGGTACAGCGCCCGCGCGATGGCGTCCACCGCCAGCAGTGCATGCTGCAGCAGCATCGCCAGGTGCCACAGGCCGCCGCCCAGCGCACGCAGCAGGTCCAGGCCGGCCTGGCGGTAGAAGTGCGCTCGCGCCACGGCGTTGCGGCTGGCCACCAGGCCGGCCAGCGCGCCCAGCAGCGGCCCGGCCGTAAAGGCCGCCAGCACGACGGCCAGCGCCGGGCCGAGGCCCAGACCTGGACCCAGGCCCAGACCCGGCGGCAGCGCCGCGGTGCCGGCCAGCGCCAGCAACAGCAGCAACAGCGAGACCGGCGCCACCATCGATCGGCGCAGGTTGTCGGCCAGCTTCCAGCGGTTGACGGCGCCCAGCGGGTAGCGTGCCGGCCGCCCCCAGCCCGGCACCAGCGAGCGCAGCAAGATGGGCAGCAGCTGCCAGTCGCCGCGCGTCCAGCGGTGCACGCGCGAGGCGGCCACCTCGGCATGGAAGGGCGCGTCCTCGATCAGCACGGTGTCGGTCAGCGCGGCGCAGCGCGCCAGCGCGCCTTCCAGCAGGTCGTGGCTGAGCACCTGGTCCTCGGGCAGGCTGCCGGCCAGCACGGCGTGCATGGCCTGCACGTTGAGCAGGCCCTTGCCGGTGAAGCTGCCCTCGAGAAACAGATCCTGGTAGACCTCGGAGCTGGCGGCGCTGTAGGGGTCGATGCCGCTCTGCCCGGCAAACATGCGGTGGAAGAAGGTGTCTTCGTGCGGCAGCGGCAGCGGCGTCACCAGGCGCGGCTGCAAGATGCCGTAGCCGGCCACCACGCGGCGGCCGTCGGCGCTCAGGCGCGGCCGGTTGACCGGGTGCGCGGCCACGCCGACCAGCTCGCGCAGGCGGCCCGGCGGCAGCTGCGTGTCGCTGTCCAGCGTGACGATGTAGCGCGTGCCGGCGGCCGGCACCGAAAGCACACCCAGGTCGACGAAGGCCGAATGCAGGCCCGCCGCTGCCGGCGCCTCGACCAAGGCCGCCACCAGTTGCTCGAGCTTGCCGCGCTTGCGTTCCCAGCCGATCCAGCGCCGTTCGCTGGCGCTGTAGCGGCGTTCGCGGTGCAGCAGCAGGAAGCGTGTCTCGGCGTCCGGGTCGTCGGCCTTGGCGTGCAGGGTGTTGAGTCCGGCCACCAGCCGCATCGCGCGGTCGAGCAGCGCTTGATCCTGCGCGGTCTGCGCGCTGTCGGCATCGGCCCAGTCGCTGAGCAACGCGAACTGCGCGTGGGCCTCGGGATTGGCCAGGTAGTGCAGTTGCATGCGGTGCACCAGGCCCTCGATGGCCAGCGTGCTGGTCAGCATCGCCGGCATCACCACCAGCACGCGGTGTTCGGCGGGAATGCCCCCTGCCAGCGCCAAGCGCGGCAGCCGGCGCGGCTGCATGGATTCGCTGACCAGCCGGTGCAGCAGGGCGATCACGGCCTCGGATGCCGGCCAGGCCAGCAGCAGCAGCACCGGCCATGCCAGGGGCGCGCCCTGGTGCAGCAGCCAGGCCACCAGCGCCCAGGTGCCCAGGGCCACGGTGGCCAGGTACAGCGGCAGCACAGCCTGCCGCAAGGCCGGCTGCCCGATCGCATGCCAGGCACTGCTCCAGTGCCCGGCAAGCCCCACGGCCTGGTCGAGCCGGGCCTGCCCGCGACCGTGCAGCCAATGGCCGGCCGAGGCGGATACGTCGGCATCGGCTTGCGCATGGCCGGCGCTGTCGCTCATCAGTTGCAGCAGCGCGCGCGCCACGTGCATCTCCGAGCGCCCGCTGCGGCGCGCCAGCCGCTCGATGCCGTGCAAGGCGTCGTCGCGCGTGCCATGGTGCTCGGCAGCGAACAGCGGCGAGCCCAACATCAGGCGCATCAGCGGGCTGCTGCGGGCCACGATGTCGGGCCAGTCGGCGTCGCCCAGCGCACGCAGCGAGGCCACGGCGTTGCTGACGCTCAGGTTGTCGGCGGTCTGCTCGGCGCTCTGCTGCGCCTGCACGGCGGCTGGCTTGGGCAGGTTGTCCAGCAGCCAGGTGCGCACGGCGGCCGGCACGCGGCCGATGGTGCCGCTGGCGCGGTCTTGCAGGCGCTGGCCCATCTGCGCCAGGAAGACCGCCCCGGCGCCGCGCTGGGCAATCACATCCAGAATCGTTTGTAGCGGCGGCGTGTCGCCGCGGTCGATGCGGTCGCAGCACAGGTTGGCCACCTCGCGCGCCGCCTGGTGGGTGGCCAGGCGCTCGGCCAGGCGGCGCAGGTTCTCGACCAGCACCACGCGCAAGGTGGTGGGCAGGGCCCACATCTCGCTCAAGCGCAGTTCTCGCGTCTCCTGGTAGGCGCACAGGTAGCTCGCCAGCAGTTCTTCGTCGAAGGCGCTGTCGGTGTGGGCGACGAAGGCCCAGGCCAGGCCGTAGATGCGCGGCAGTCCGGCCAGGGGTTCGGCCTGCAACACGGGCAGGGCGCGGAAGTAGCTGCGCGGCAGGCCCTCGTGGATGGCCAGCAACTGGGCTTCGATGAGGTGGAAGTTGTCCAGCAGCCACAGCGAAGCCGGGCTCACATCGCCGCCGACGGCGGCCTGCGCGGCGATGGCGTCGTGCGACTGCCGCAGCATGCCGATGTTGCTGCGCAGGCGCGGAAAGAAGCTGGCGCCCGACCAGGTGGCGCGCCGCGCCTCGTGGGTCAGCCCCAGGCTGTGGCCGTGCTGGGCAAAGCGCTGCGGGCCGAAGACTTCAGCCCGCACAGGGGACAGCAGCGGGCCGGCCTCGGGCGCCAGCAAGCGGCGCAGCGCGACAGGCAGGTCGGGGAGCAGGGGCCCCCAGGGCGACAGGGCCACGGCCCTACAGCCACATCAATAGCGTGGCGCCCACGGCGGCCAGCACGGCGCCTGTCGTGACCAAATGGCTGGCGGCAAAGACCAGCAGGCGCCCGCTGGCGCAGTGCAGCGCCGTCAGGCGTCCGCTGGCAGCGGTGCATTGCGCCGCGTGTTCGCCCAGCGCGGCCAGTTCCATAGGCGTGGTCTGGGCGTGATCGCCGTCGGACGATGTCGCCCAGGGGCGTGCGGTGGCCGTACTCAAGATGATTCCAGGCAGACACGGCCGCCAGCGCCGTCGCAAGCGACGGGCTGCCGGGCCGGGCTGCAATGGCCGGATAGGGTCTTCATGGGCTGCCTCTTTGCACAGGGCCGGGGAGATGGGGAATTGGCGGCGCGAGGCCACCTGACGAAGCCGTTTTACGGTGACCCGGAGAATCCGTCTGTGCGCTGTCGAGCATTGGGTGGCCGGCAAATTTCCTATAGTTGCAGAGCAGTACTCGAGTCCAAATCCAACTGCAGGTGCGCGCCACCCGCTTGCCGACGAAGTGCCATGACAACCCCCACCCACCCGCGAGCCAACCAACTTTTAGCGGCCCTGCCCGAGGCCGAGTGGCTGTGCTGGCAGCCCATGCTCGAGTGGGTGAAGATGCCGCTGGGCCAGGTGCTGTATGAGTCGGGCCGCACCCTCAGCCATGTCTACTTTCCCACCACGGCCATCGTCTCGCTGCTGTACGTGATGGAAGACGGCGCCTCGGCCGAGATCGCCGTGTGCGGCAACGAAGGCCTGGTGGGTATTTCGCTGTTCATGGGCGGCGATTCCACGCCCAGCCGCGCGGTGGTGCAAAGCGCGGGCGAAGGCTGGCGGCTGCGCGCGGGCGCGGTCAAGGCCGAGTTCGATCACTCGGGCCCGGTGATGCACCTGCTGCTGCGCTACACACAGGCCTTGATCACCCAGATGGCGCAAACAGCCGTGTGCAACCGCCACCACTCGATCGACCAGCAACTGTGCCGCTGGCTGCTGCTGAGCCTGGACCGGCTGCAAGGCAACGAGCTGGTGATGACGCAAGAGCTGATCGCCAACATGCTGGGCGTGCGCCGCGAGGGTGTCACCGAGGCCGCGTTGCGGCTGCAGAACCTGGGCCTCATCCGCTACGTCCGCGGCCACATCACGGTTCTCAACAGCCCGGGGCTGGAGGCCAAGACCTGCGAGTGCTACGCGGTGGTCAAGCGCGAGTACGACCGCCTGCTGCCAGCCCGGCTGGCGAGCTGAGCCACAAGATTGACGCGCCGCCAACGTGCGGCGGCGCACGGAAGCGCTTGGCCGTGTTGGGCCATGCTCGGTGCGATGCACATTGCCCCGCACTGCGCCCCGCAAAACGCCCCGCACACCGTGTTCAAGCCCGCACTTCAGGTGCGAGCGCTGCCACTGCGCATCCTGGTGGCCGATGACTGCCGTGCCAACCGTATGCAGGTCAATGCCGTGCTGATGCGCTGGAGCCTCTTGCCCACCATCGCCTGCAACGGCGCGCAGGCCGTGCAACTGGCCGGGCGCCACGATTTCGATCTCGTGCTGATGGACATCCTGATGCCGGTGATGGACGGCATCGTGGCCACCGCCAAGATCCGCCAGATCGAACGCGAACAACTCTCGCGCCGGCCCGTGCCCATCGTCGCCTACACCTCGCGCGAACTGGTCGCCGACGGCGCCCAGCTGGCGCGTGTGGGGCTGTCGGCGGTGCTGGCCAAACCCTGCAGCGCCGCGTCACTGCGGCAGTGCCTGGAGCGCTGGTGCCCTGACAAGTTCAGGCCCCCCAGCCACTGAGCCACTGAGCCGCGCCGCTGCGGCGCACATCCGCGCTCAGCGTGCGTCGGTCAACTGGCTGGCAAAGCCGTGGTTGACGTCGCGGTGGTGCGCCTCGTCGGCTCGCACCACACACACCACGTCGCGCAGCGTGGCGTCGGCCGGCAACTTCCAGTAGCGCCGCGCGATCTCGGGCGCGGGCACGTTGGCGGCGCGGCCGCTGTCGATCTCGGCCAGGTACAAGGTGTAGCTGAGCACGGCCTCTTCTTCAAAGTAGCCCACCAGCCGGTGCGCCGTGCGGCGCGACACCAGGTACAGCGCAAAGAAGCCGACATAGAAGATCCACTGCGCCAGCAAGATCAGCATCCGCTCCAGCGCCGTGGGCTGGGCGATCTGCACAAAGCTCATCAGGTGCATGCGCTCGTTCTCGGCCTCG
>JANPMR010000029.1:0-9797 GCA_031427055.1 Rubrivivax sp. | reverse complement strand
ATATTCGCACCAACGCCCGTGCCTGCTGAGGCTTGGCCTGCAATGCAGTTGCTGGATGTGACGTAGGGATACGTCCCGTGATCAATATCTAACAGCGTGCCTTGTGCGCCTTCAAATAACAGGTTTTCGCCGCGTGCATTTGCGGCGTATAAATCTGCGGAAATATCCGAAATCATTGGTTTAAGCGCAACGGCATGTTGCATACTGGCGTCATATTGTTGATTAAAATCAACCGCTGGTGCGCCTAAATAGTTGGTGAGTACAAAGTTATGATAATCCATCACTTCACGTAATTTTTCGGAGAATCTTTCAGGGTAAAATAAATCGTAAGGCAAGACGCAGCTCACGCAGCAGTTGCTGCAGACAGCCGGTGCGCTGCGGCTGCGTTCTGACGTCGAACGCAAGCGGCTCTTCGGCCTGGCGCCGCTGGACGATTCGCCGGCCCGCGTCAGCGGCGGCATCTACGGCGCGCGTGCCACGCAGCGCACCTATGCGGCGCTGCTGGAGCGCGCGCGCAGCCTGTTGCAGGCCGGCGGCGCGGTGATCGTCGACGCCGCCTTCCTGCGCCGCGCCGAGCGGGCCCGCTTTGCCCGCCTGGCGCTGGAGCTGGGCGTGCCGTTCACGCTGCTCGACTGCCAGGCCGCGCACGACACGCTGCGCGAGCGCGTGCGGGCACGCCGGCTGCGGCGCGACGACGCCTCCGAGGCCGATGAAGCCGTGCTGGCGCTGCAGATCGACTGCGACCAGGCACTGACGGCGGCCGAGCGTCAGCAGGCGCTGACGGTGCAAACCGACGACGCCCTGGACGTGGACGACCTGGCGCGTCGCTGGCTTGCCCAGGGCGCCCGCCAGGAGCCTCAGGCCTGATCACCCACGTGGGCGGCCCCCCGCAATCAAAGGGGTCGTCGCACCGGCCGGCACGGCGCAGGCCTCGTCAAGACCTCGGCGGACGTCGGCCACAGCGGAGCTTGGTCACTGGGGCGCGGGTACGATGGCCCATGCCCGAACCCGACACCGACGCCCCGAGTTTTGAGTCGCTCTACGCCGAACTGCGGCGCATGGCCCGGCGCGAGCTTTTCAAGGGTGGGCAGGCAGCGCAGATCTCGCCCACCACGCTCTTGCACGAGGCCTATTTGCAGATGTCGGGCCGGCCGGGCCTGCAGTTCGCCGACCGCGCGCACTTCATGGCCTATGCCGCGCGGGCCATGCGTGGCATCGCCATCGACCACGCCCGTGCGCGTGGCGCGCAAAAGCGCGGCGGCGGGCTCGACATCACCGCGCTGGACACCTTTGTGTCCGACAACGCGATGGCGCCCGCCGACGCCGCGGCCGAAGACCTGGAACAGCTTGGCCAGGCCGTGGAGCGGCTGGCCGCCATCGACCCGCGTCTGGCCGAACTGGTGGACCTGAAATTCTTCGCCGGCCTCACCTTCGCCGAGATCGCCGCGCTGCGCGGCGGCTCTGAGCGCACGGCGCAACGCGACTGGGACAAGGCCCGCGCGCTGCTGCATGGGTTGATGCAAGCTTGATGCACAGCCGAGGCAGTGCCATGTTCACCCACTTGATCGCAGACCCCCAGGCGGTACCAGCCCCCGCTGCGCAGGCCGATGCAGCAGCGCGGTTCTCGCGGCTGCTGGCAGCGGCCTTGGCGTCCGGTGCTTTCGTCAAGCTGGTGCTGACCAAGCCGGTCATCAAGCCGCCCAACAAGCCGTCGACCCTGACGGACGCGGCCGATGATCAACTTGATCGGCTGCTGGTGCGCGAGATTGCCTTGCGCGGCGAGCGGCAGCTGTCATTCTTGTGGCGCCACAGCACCCGCGACATCACCAAGAACCACCCCTTGGCCGAAGGCTTGACGCTGATCGCCGAGCTGCTGGGCGCGCGTTTTCACAACGCGCACCTGCTGACGCAGACGGCCGAGGTGCAACTGGCCTACAGCCGCAAGGGCCGGCCCAGCCTGCGCATGGGCAAGCTTTCGAGTGCCGTCGCAGAGCTGCCGGGCGAGCCCGGGCATGACAAGGAAAAGCAGCGCCACCTGGCGCTGGACCGGCCCTTCTGGGTCGACCTGGGGCTGACGCACCGGGTGCGCGACGAGCTGCTGCTGGTGCCGGCGATGTCGCGCAAGTGGAAGCAGATCAACAAGTTCATCGAGGTCTTCGGCGCTGCCTTGAAACGCTCAACGCTGGCCGAGAGCCCAGCCGTGCACGTGGCGGATTTCGGCTCGGGCAAGGGCTACCTCACCTTTGCGATGCACGACTGGCTGCGCGCACAGGGCAAGCAGGCGCAGGTGACCGGCGTCGAGTTGCGCGAGGACATGGTCAGGCTGTGCACCGAGGCGGCGCAGAGCCACGGGCTGCACGGCTTGCAAGGGCTGCACTTCGACGTGGGCGATGTGCGCAGCTACCAGCCGGCGCGGCTGGACGTGATGATCGCGCTGCATGCCTGCGACACGGCCACCGACCACGCCATCCACCTGGGCCTGCGCGCGGGTGCCGCCATCATCATGTGCTCGCCCTGCTGCCACAAGCAGCTGCGCCCGCAGATGCGCGCACCCGCCGCCCTGCGGCCGCTGCTGCAGCACGGCATCCACATGGGGCAAGAGGCCGAGATGGTGACCGACTCGCTGCGCGCCATGCTGCTCGAGGTGATGGGCTACGAGACGCAGGTGTTCGAGTTCGTCTCGCTCGAACACACCAGCAAGAACAAGATGATCCTGGCCGTCAAGCGCAGCGGCGCTGCGGCGGCGGCCGCCGCCACGCAGCAGCCCGAACTGCTGGCGCAGATCGCGCAGATCAAGCACTTCTACGGCCTGCGCGAGCAGTGCCTGGAAACGCTGTTGCAGGCGCAGGGTTTGCTGCCGGGCGGGTGAGGGGCTTAGAAGTCGCTGGTCAGCGCGATGTTCAGGCCACGCAAACTGCGTTTGACATGCGTCAGTGTGGCGGCGGCGGCGGCGACTGCTGCGCCAAGGGCCAGGGACACGAAGACAAGGGCGGTCAGGGCGTAGGTCATGGCGTTGCTTCCCGGTGCAATGGCGCCGCGAACTGCGGGCCTGCAAGGTGAATCGCAGGCAGACCGCAAAACACGACATGCAAGCGACATGTCGTGTTTGGCAGGCGGCTTGCGATTTCTTGTGCAGGGCTTTCGCATCGCGATCCGATGCGTCCCGCCGCTTACGATGAAGTCACCCAAGGCGACTTGATGTCACCCCCTCCACCCCCGCTCGCGCACCCCACCCCCGACGCCGCCACCTGGGCCCGCCTGAGCCCCTTGCTGGACGAAGCGCTGGACCTGCCGGTCTCCGAACAAGCGGCCTGGCTGGCTGCCTTGCAGGCCCGCGCGCCCGAAGATGCTGGCGTGCTGCAGGGGCTGCTTGATCGGCACGAAGCGGCCGGCCGCGACAAGTTTCTGACGGGTTCTGCCTTGCCCCAGGCGGCCCACCCTGCGGCGGGGCAGCACCTGGGCCCCTGGACCATCGAGGCCCCGCTGGGCGAAGGCGGCATGGCCAGCGTCTGGCTGGCGCGGCGCAGCGACGGCCGCCACGAGGGCCAGGCCGCCATCAAGCTGATGCACGGCCGCCTGCACGGCACGCAGGCCAGCCAGCGCTTTGAGCGCGAGGGCCGCATCCTGGCGCGGCTGGAGCACCCGCACATCGCGCGCTTGCTCGATGCCGGTGTCGCCAGCAGCGGTGATGGCGGCCAGCCCTATCTGGTGCTGGAACTGGTGCGCGGCGAGCCCATCGACCGCTGGTGTGACGAACGCCAGCTGGATGTAGAAGCGCGCCTGCGCTTGTTCGTGGACGTGGTGCAAGCCGTGGCCGCCGCGCATGCGCAGCTGGTGGTGCACCGCGACCTCAAGCCCGGCAACGTGATGGTGGACGGGCAGGGCCAGGTCAAGCTGCTGGACTTCGGCATTGCGCGGCTGCTGGACGAAGGCGAACAAAGCGATAGCGGCGCCGCGCCTGCTGCTTCGCCCATCACACGCACCGGCCAGCGTGCCTACACGCCGGCCTGGGCTGCGCCCGAACAGGTGCGCGGCGAGCCGGTGTCCACCGCCACCGACGTGTGGGCGCTGGGCGTGTTGCTGTGCCAGTTGCTCACCGGCCGCCACCCCAGCGGGCTGCCGTGGGCCAGCGACATCACGGCCTGGATGCAGGCGGCCACCTTGCCCGACATCAAGCGGCCCAGCCGCCTGGCCGCAGAAGGCGACACCGCCGCAGCGCTGGCCACCGCACGCGGCCTGCCACCGCTGCGTCTGGCCCGGCGGCTGCAGGGCGAGCTGGATCAGATCGTGCTGCGCGCCCTGGCCGATGAACCCGGCCGCCGCTACGCCAGCGCCCAGGCATTGGCCGACGACGTGATGCGCCACCTGCGCAACGAACCCGTCAGCGCGGTGGCCGACACCGTGGGCTACCGCGCCACCAAGTTCGTGCGCCGCAACCGGCTGGCGGTGGGCGCGGCGTCGACCACCTTGCTGGCCCTGCTGGTTGGCGTGTTGGGCACCAGTTGGCAGGCAGTCGAGGCGCAACGCCAGCGCGTCCATGCCGAGGCGCAGCGTGGGCGCGCCGAGTCGGAAGCGGCCCGTGCGCTGGGCGCGCTGGCCGCGGCCGACGCCAGCGCCGAGCAGGCACGCGCCGAAGGCCGACGCGCTGAGTCCGAGCGCCGGCGAGCCGAGGCCCAGCGCGAACGTGCCGAGCGCGAACAGCGCCGCGCCGTGGCCGAGGCCGCCGCGGCACGCAGCGCCCGCGCCGAGACCGAGGTGCAGTTGCAGGCGGCGCGCGTGCAGCGCGCCGAAGCGCGCTACCAGGCGCAGGCCAGCTCGGCGACGAGCGAGTTCATGAGCAGCCTGCTGTCGGAAATCGGCCCCGGCGGCCACCCGCTCAAGCCCGAGCAATTGCTCGACCGAGGGCGCGAACTACTGGAGAAGAACCACGCCGGCAACCCGGCACTGCTTTCCGAACTGCTGATCGCCCTGGGCGTGCGCTACGAGATCCTGGGCAAGCGCGACAGCGAGGTCGAGATGCGCAGACTGGCCGAAGCGGCGGCGCGGCGCGCCGGTGGCGCCAGCACCCTGGCCAACGCGCTGTGCGCCGCGGTGCAGGCCGACATCGAGGCCGGCCGCCCAGCGGCAGCGCAGGCGCGTGTCGACGACGCGCGGCGCGTGCTCGCAGCATCGGCAGCGCCGCCGCGATTGGGGGTGGAACACGCTTGCCTGAGTGCCGAGGCCGACCTGGCCGCGGCGCGCGGCGACACAGCGGCGGCGTTGCGCGTCTCACAGCAGGCGGTGTCGATGTTCGAGGCGGCCGATGAGCGCGAAGACAAGGCCTACATCGTGGCGCTCAACAACTTGGCCTATCACCTGCACTCGGCCGGCCAGGGCAAGCAGGCCTTCGAGATCACGCTCAAGCTGGGGCAGGTGATGGACCGCACCGGGCGCGGCGGTACGCGCGACCGTCTCACGGTGATGATCAACGAGGGCTCTACCCGCATCAGCTTTGGCGAGATGCTGCAGGCCGAGGCCGTGTTGCGCGACGCCGTGCAGCGCGCGCAGGGTCCCGACCTCGCACGCCCGGCGGTGGACATGGGGCTGGCGCGCGCCTACGGCATTGCCCTGCACCACATGCGGCGCGACGACGACGCCCTGCTCTGGCTGCAGTACGCGGCAGCGCGCAGCCGCGACGAGCGCAATGCGCGCATCGAAGTCGAGAGCCTGCTGCACATGGCGGGCACGCACCGCGACGCCGGGCGCCCTGCAGCGGCCCAGGCGGCGCTGGCCCAGGCAAGCGCCGCGCTGCCGGCCGGCGCCACGAATGCCGGCGACCTGATGCTGGCCATCGACCGCGTACACGCCCAGCTGGCCCTGCAGCGCGGTGATGTGCCACAGGCGCGCGCCTTGATGCAGGCACAGCTGAAGCAGTTGGGCTATGCCGGCGCCAAGCCGCGCGCCGGTCTGCTGACCACGCTGCCGATTGCCGCCCGCGCCGCGCTGGCGGCGGATGATCTCGACGAGGCGCGTGCCCTGGCCGACGCGGCGCTGCTGCGCGCCACCGCGGCGGCCCGACTGCCCGAGCAGAGCTCGCGGGTCGGGCGTGCCTGGTGGCTACTGGGCGATGTGCAGCACCGCCAGGGCCTGCGCCGCGAGGCCCTGGCATCGTGGCAGCGCGCACTGCCGATCTTGCTGGCTGCGCTGGGTGCACAACACCCGCAGACCAAGGAGCTGCAGGCCTTCTTGCTGACCGTGCAGCCTTGAGGCACCCGCCCACGGCGGCACATCCAGGCTGCCGCGTCGGGTTTCGGCCGGGCTTTGCGATTGACCTGATGCAGCGCCGCGCTTTCGGCGGCGCGCATCGTCAACCGCAGCGAGGCCACCCCATGCACAGACTCCCGCCGCCCCAGAGGTCTTCGCAGCACCGCTTCGCCATCGTGCTGGGCAGCGGCGGCGTGCGCAGCATTGCGGCCCTGGGCATGGTGGAAGTGCTGACCCGCGAAGGGCTGCGGCCCGACCTGGTGGTGGGCTGCAGTGCCGGCGCCATGTTTGGCGCACTCATCGCGGCCGGGCACGACGCCGAAGAGGCTGTGCGCATCGCCACGACGCTGTGGTCGGCCGAGGTCACGCGCAAGCGCCGCTGGCGCGCCCTGGCGCAAATGCTGTGGCCGCGCCTGGGCCGCTTCGACGCCGACTTCGCGCTGCGCGATGACGGCCTGGTGATGCAGCGGCTGGAGCAGGCCTTTGGCAACGTGCGCATCGAGAGCCTGCCACTGGCCCTGCGCGTGACCACCACCGACGCCGCCACCGGCGAGCGCGTGGTGCTGCGCAGCGGCAGCCTGGTGCAGGCCCTGCGCGCCAGCATCGCCCTGCCCTTCATGTTTGCGCCGGTGCACATCGACGGCCGGCGACTGATCGACGGCTTCGTCGCCGACCCGCTGCCCGTCAGCGCGGCTGCCGATGCGCGCGCAGTGCTGGCGCTGGGCTTCGAGTCACCGATGCCGCGGCGAGTGGATGGCCCGTCGCGCCTGCTGGCGCAGGTGACTTCGGCCCTCACCAACAACCTGATGCAGGCCCGCCTGGCCGAGGCCGGCGCCGGGGGCACGCGGCTGCTGAGCATGGTGCCGCACCTGGAGCGGCGCGTCGGTCTCTTCGACACCGCTGCCATGCCGTACCTGGTAGAGGCCGGCCGGCGCGCCACCGAAGCGGCGCTGCCCGCCATCCACGCGCTGCTGCAACGGCCTGCGCAGCTCGCGCTTGCCTGAGCCGCGAATGGTGGGCAGCACCCGCCGCTGCCTGGTGTTTGATCTGTGTCAGCGCCGACGCACCGTGCCGGCGCAAACTGCAGCCGCGCCGGGTCAACGACCGTCGTCGCGTCGTCCGAGGTCGGCGAGAGCCGGTACCCAGTCCGACGTCGCGTTGCCTCACGCTTCACGCTTCACGCTTCACGCTTCACGTGGAAGAAGGGCAAATCATGTCGACACAATCCGGCCTCTACATCGTTCCCACTGACCGCTGGTACATCGAGCGCACGGTCTGGCTCATCGCCGGCATCGTGATCCTGGCCGCCACCGCGCTGGCGTGGTGGCTGCATCCGCTGGCCGTGTTGCTGGTGGCGGCCACGGCCGTCGTCTCCATCGGTGTCGGCCTCACCGGCTTCTGTCCGGTGGGCAATGTGCTGGCGCAGTTCGGTCTGCGCCCGAAACTGGCGCGCGCCGGCTGGAAGCCTGGCGATCTGTACTTGATGCAGACCGACGCCTGGTACCTCGAGCGCCGCATCTACGTTGCCGTCGGCATCAACCTGTCGATCGCGAGCGCGCTGTCGCTGTTGCACAGCCCCGGGTGGCTGGCCTTTGCCGCCTTCGTCGGCGGCGCGATGGTGTGGTTTGCGGGCACGGGCTTTTGCATCATGGCCAACGGCCTGTACTGGCTGGGCGCCGAGCCGCGGCTGGCACCGCTTGAGGCAGGTCAAGTGCGCGCGCGGGCGGCGGCGCAGAATCAGCCGACCCCGCCTGGCCACACGGCTTGAGCAGGTGAGGCGCGGCGCTTCGCCCACCGGAGACCCCCCATGACGCAGAGCCTGCTGCAGGCGATCCAGACCCATCCCTTCAACGCCGGATTCGCACCGGACCACACCGCCAAGCTGGCCACCCTGGCACAGCTGGTGCACTTCGAGGCCGGACAGGTCATCTTCCACGAGGGCGAGCTGTGGTCGGTGTTCTACCTGCTCAAGGAAGGCATGGTCGCGCTCGAGCTCGAATCAGCCGAGCGCGTGCTGCGCGTGCAGACCCTGTATGCCGGCGACGAGTTCGACTGGTCGGCGCTTTTGCCGGCCGCTGGCAAGCACTTCCAGGCCCGCGCGCTGACCTCGGTCACCGCATTGGGCTTCGAAGCCGCGCAGTTGCTGGCCGCCTTCAAGGCCGACCCCGAGTTCGGGCTGGCCTTCATGATGCGGCTGATGGGCGTGGTGTCAGAGCGCCTGCGCGCCACGCGCGTGCAGTTGATGGACATGTACGCGCCCGAGGCCAAGCGCGCCGGCACCTAGAGCGCGGCGCAGAGCCTGACGCCTTACTTCGGGGCGGCCGAAGCCCCAGCCGCGGCTGACGCGGCGCCTGCGGGCGCGCGTGTCAGCCTTGCCATCAGGTCATCCAGGTAAGGCTTGTCCTTGGCGCCGCTGCGCCAGCTGGGAAAGTACAGCATTGACAGGCGTGCGCTGTTCAGATCGGCGTCGTACTGGCGCATCACCACGGCGATGCGCTCGTGGCGCGAGATGCGGCTGAAGTTGACGAAGGGAAAGTCGTAAGGGTCGAGCCAGAACTGCAGCGACTCGAGCCCCGGCGAGGCCACGCGCACGAACAAGCGCCGCCGCTTGGCGTCGTGATCCAGCACCGTCAGCGTGAACTCACGCTTGCCGGCGGGCTGCTTCGGCCCCGTGTCGTCGGGGATGCGCTCGAGCTCGCCGCCCGTCACCACCTGGACGAACGCGCCCTGGCGGTCGTGTGCCAGCACGATGTCGCGGTCCAGCCGCCCGCCGTCCACTTCCAGCAGCGCGCTCTGGCGCCGCTTGACCTGCTGGGCCACACGGTCAAGTTGCTCGGTCAGTTCGGTGCGGGCTGCGCCGGCGGGCCGCTTGTCGATATCGGCGGCCAGTTCCCAGAACAGCGGGCTGAGGTTGAGCGAGTCGTGGAAGTTCAGCGACAGCAATTCCAGCGCCACCAGGCGCTTGCCGATGTCGCCCGGGTTGGGGGCCAGGTAGGTGCCCATCAGCTTGTCGAACAGGCCGCGGCGCACTGCAGTGTCGGACTCTTCGCGCTTGCTCATCAGGTCGGTGTAGAGGCGAAACTGCTGCTCGGACTGGTCGCGCAGCCGGCTCTCTTCGCGGCCCTTGTCGGCCTGCTCGGCCGCCTTCCACTGGTACAGCAGCGGCAACGTCACCAGCGCCACCGGCATGGCCAGGGTCTGCAGCATCCACTTCAGGTTTTCGAACCGGCGCGTCGGCTGCGGCGCGGGGGCGGTGGGTTCAGCCACGGCGCCTACCTCTGGCGCAGTGGCGCGGCATCGGCCGGTACCTCGAAGTCATAGCGCACCGGCTCGGTGCCCAGCACGACGACGGCGTTCTTGTCGCCCACGAACAGCACGCAGCGCCCCTTGCCGGGCACCGACAAGTTGAAGTTGCCCTGGGCGTCCGAGGTGCCGGTTGCCTGCCCGCCCGGGCACTCGAGTCGCAAGGCCGCGCCGGCCAGCGCCTGCGTGCCGCGCTTGAGGTTGCCGAAGACGGCGGCGGCATCAGCCGGGACGGCGGCAGTGCCGATGGC
>JANPMR010000028.1:0-4405 GCA_031427055.1 Rubrivivax sp. | reverse complement strand
CATCGTGCCGGCGCTGCTGACCGGCAACGCGGTGCTCTACAAGCCCAGCGAGTTCACCACGCTCACCGGCCAGCACATTGCCCGTTTGCTGCACAAGGCCGGCGTGCCGGGCGAGGTGATGCAGTGCCTGGTGGGCGCGGGTGATGTGGGCGCGGCCTTGCTGGCGCAGCGCATCGACGGCCTCTTTTTCACCGGCAGCCACGCCACCGGGCAGCGCATCGCCGTCGCGCTGGCGCCGCGGCTGGTGAAGCTGCAGCTTGAACTGGGCGGCAAGGACCCGAGCTATGTGCGCGCCGATGCCGACGCCAAAGCGGCGGCCGAAAGCCTGGCCGACGGTGCCATGTACAACACCGGCCAAAGCTGCTGCTCGGTGGAGCGCATCTACGTGCACGAGAGCGTGCACGACGCCTTCGTCGAGCACTTCCTGGCCACCGTCGCCAGCTTCAAGGTGGGCGACCCGATGGACCCGGCCACCTACATCGGCGCCATCACACGCGCCCCGCAGCTGGCGGTGCTGCAGGCGCAGGTGGATGACGCCGTGGCCAAGGGCGCGCAGCTGCGCTGCGGCGGCCATGCGCTGCCCGGCAACAGCTACGCGCCCACCGTGCTGACGAACGTCGACCACCGCATGGACCTCATGCGCGAGGAGAGCTTCGGCCCCGTCATCGGCATCCAGAAGGTGGCCGGCGACGACGAGGCCGTGACGCTGATGAACGACACGCGCTACGGCCTCACGGCCGGCGTCTTCACGCGCGACGAAGCCGCGGCGCGCGCGCTGCTGGCCCGTGTCAACGCCGGCAGCGTCTACTGGAACTGCTGCGACCGCGTGAGCCCGCGCCTGCCGTGGTCGGGCTATGGCGATTCGGGCATCGGCCTCACGCTGTCGACCTACGGCATCCTGGCCTTCACGCGGCCCAAGGCCTGGCACCTGCGGCAGCCTTGAAACCGCCCCTGCCATTGCCGGCGCGCCCTCGGCTGGCGCTGTTCGACCTTGACCACACGCTGCTGGCTGGCGACAGCGACGTGCTGTGGTGCGAGTTCCTGATGACAGAGGGCGTGCTCGATCGCGCAAGCTTCGAGCCACGCAATGCCGCGATGGCGTGCGACTACCAGGCCGGCACGGTCAGCGTGCAGGCCTTCTGCGCGTTTTACGTCGGCACGCTGGCCGGCCGCAGCGTGACGCAGTGGGAGCCGCTGCGCCATCGCTTTCTGAACGAGGTGATCGCGCCGCGGCTGCCACAAGCAGCGCACGCGCTGGTGCAGCGCCACCGCGAGGCCGGCGACCTGCTGGTGCTGACGACCGCCACCAACCGCGTCATCACCGAGCTGACGGCGGCGCACCTGGGCATCGAGCACCTGATCGCGACCGATTGCTCGACGGACGCGAACGGCCTGCTCGACGGCGGTATCCAGGGCACGCCCAACATGCGCGGCGGCAAAGTGGTGCGTCTGCAAGCGTGGCTGGCGGCGCGCGGCCCGCAACTGGCGGACTTCGAAAGCACCTTCTACAGCGACTCGACGAACGACCTGCCGCTGCTGGCCGCCGTCGACCACCCGGTGGTCGTCGATGCCGATCCGCGCCTGGCCGCCGAGGCCGCGCGGCGCGGCTGGCCGGCGCTGTCCCTGCACCGCTGAGCGCGCGTGATCCCGAGTCCGCCGGCCCCCGAGCGATGGCAAGTCAGTGCCGGTGACGCCGCCACGGCCACACTGACGATCCCGGCTGACGCGCGGCGCGAACGCCGCTTCGAGATCGCATGCGCCATCACGGTGGCGGTGCCCGCCGACGCCGCGTCGCCCTGGCACCAGATGACGGTGCAGGCCAACGGCACGCAGCTCTGGCGCCGCCGCGAGCCATCACACAACCCCGGTGAGTTCGACGGCCTGGACTACCGCTTTCGCCGCAGCGTGCCGGTGGGTCAGGCGCTGCGCATCACGGTGGCGGTGGCTGGCCACGGCGTGCGCCGGCGCAGCCTGGTGATCGAAGCCGACGAGCAGTAGCGGCCGACAGCGCCGCCCACATCCGTGGCCGCGGGTAGCCACGCTTGAGCCTCTGCAAGCGGCCTGCCTACACTTGCCCATGACCACCGAAGCCCCTGTCCGCCACTACCGCCAGGTGCTGCTGTGGCCGCTGCGCGTGATGCCGCAGCCGGGCGAGGGCCCGCCTTGGAAGGCACTGCGTGACCTGGGCGAAGCCTCGCCCTGGCGCGAGCAGGTCGACGAGTACCGTGGCGAACGCCAGACCTTCCACGAACGCCACTACCAGGAGTTCGTCACCTTCCTGCCCTACGTGCAGCGCTTTCTGTACGGCGAAGGCCGCGCCGCGCGCGATGCCGACGAAGACGGCGGTGGCGCGCCGATGCGCGTCTTCAGGCGACGCGACGTGGCCGCCGTGCGCGTGCGCACGCGCGCTGGCGAGTTGCCCTTGACGCTGCGCGTGCAGCATGTCGACCTCTACTTCTTCTTCGATGTCGACGTCGTGCTGCTCAACGTCGAGGTCGAGGCGGCTGATCTCAGCCTGGCGCAGGCGCAAGAGCTGATGTACCGCTTCGGCCGCGGCTATCCGCCGGGCTGGGACGCGCAGGGCGAGCCGCTGCACTGCCTGTCGTCGGTGGAGTGGCTGGACGCCGGTGGCGCCGTGCTGGCCAGCTCTGACGCGCAGCAGCGCGAGCTCTTCCTGGCCCACGTGGCCGAGCACCGCGCGCCGCGGCTGTCGGCGCACTGGGCCTGGCTGCTCGAGCCGCTGGTGAGCGACCACTCCGGGCGCGAAGGTGCGCTGCGCTTTCGCCAGATCGAGTACTACCGCATGCCGGTGATGGCCTGGCTGGCGCTCGACGACCCGCGCGCGCTGACTCGCGCCGACTGGGTGCGCCTGGGCCTGGTCACCGGCGCGGCCGACGCCAGCCAGGCGGCGCTGCCCTATGCCGAGCAGCATCTGGCCGACTTCGAGGCGCGCCACTGCTACGACCGCTTCTGGTCGCCGCAGGGCGCGGCACCCGACACGCGCTACCTGTGCAGCGGCCTGGCGCTGGTGGTGGTGGGGCGCGCCGATTCGGCCTTCTTCGTCTGCGCCGAACGCGGCGTGCTGGCGCAGTTTCGGCACCCGCACTTCATGATCTTTCTCATCGCGCACTTCCAGAAGGCGGCGCTGCTGATGTTCAGCGACCGCCTGGTCGAAGCGCTCAAGCGCCTGAACGTGCGCGATGCCAACAGCGTGCGGCGCTTCAAGCGCGGCATCCGCTCCAGTTTCGAGGGCTTCCTGCGCTTCACGCACCGCTACTGGTTTCACGAGGTCGCCGAACAGGCGCAGGCGCGCGCCCTCTTTCATATGACGGCCCGCCAGCTCGAGATCGACCCGCTGTACACCGACGTCAAGCAGCGCATCAACGACATGAGCAGCTACCTCGACGCCGACAGCCTGCGCCGCCAGGCCAACACCGTGGTGCGGCTGACGGTGGTGACCATCTTCGGCCTCATCGGCACGGTGACCACCGGCTTCCTGGGCATGAACCTGCTGGCCGAGGCCGACGCGCCAATGGGCCGGCGCATCGCCTTGTTCGTGATCGTGTCGGCGCTGAGTGTGGGCCTCACCGTCTACACGATGGCCAAGAGCAAGCGGCTGTCAGACTTTCTCGACGTGCTGTCCGAAGAGCGCGTGCCGGTGTGGACCAAGGCGAAGGCTTTTGCGGCGGTGTGGCGGCGCGAGGTGGATTGATCGGCCTCAGTCGCTGGGCCAGGGCAGCGCCTTGGGCCAGGTCAAGGGCTCGATCAGGGCGCTACCGCCGGCCTCGACGCCGCGCCACCACGGGGCAACGTGGTCCACCTGCATCGGCTCCACGGCCTGGCCCAGCTGCGGCATCACAAGGTGCACGCCCTGCCGCGGCGCCAGCCGCAGCAGCGTCTCGGCCGGCTCGTCCCAGGCATGCATGGCCAGGCTGAAGGTGCCCCAGTGCACCGGCAGGAAGGCGCCGCCGCCCAGCAGTTGCAGGGCTTCCAACGCGTTCTCGGGCCCGAGGTGGATGTCGCCCCAGGCCGGATGGAAGGCGCCCACTTCCAGCATCACCAGATCAAACTTGCCCAGGCGCTGGCGGATCTCGGCGTACTGGTCGGTGAGACCGGTGTCGCCGCTGAAGAAGACCTGATGCCGTCGTCCGCGGATGGCCAGTGAGGACCACAGCGTCGCGTTGCGGTCCTTCAAGCCGCGGCCCGAGAAATGCTGCGAGGGCGCGGCGGTGATTTCAACCTCGGTGCCGGGCAGGCGATGGCTCTGCCACCAGTCGAGCTCGGTGATGCGCTCGGCCGCCACACCCCAGGCCTGCAGGTGAGCGCCCACGCCCAGGCTGGTGACGAAGGGTACGGTGGTCTTGGCCAGCGCGCGGATCGTCGGGTAGCAGAGGTGGTCGTAGTG
>JANPMR010000027.1:0-10939 GCA_031427055.1 Rubrivivax sp. | reverse complement strand
GCCAACGGCTTGCCCAGCTTCACGCTGGTCGGCCTGGCCGACACCGAAGTGAAGGAATCGCGCGAGCGCGTGCGCGCCGCGCTGCAGCAGAGCGGTTTTGCCTTCCCGCACAACAAGCGCATCACCGTCAACCTGGCGCCGGCCGAGCTGCCCAAGGAGTCGGGCCGATTCGACCTGCCGATCGCGCTGGGCATCCTGGCCGCCAGCGGCCAGCTCGACGCCGCCCGGCTGGCGGCCTGCGAATTTGCCGGCGAGCTGTCACTGGCCGGCGAACTGCGCCCGGTGCGCGGCGCGCTGGCCCTGGCGCTGGCGTTGCACAAGAGCGGCATCACGCGCACGCTGGTGCTGCCGGCGGCCAGCGCGCGCGCCGCGGCCCAGGTGCCGGGGCTGGACGTGCGCGCCGCCCACACGCTGGCCGAGGTGGTGGCCGCCCTGGTGCCAGGCGACGCCGCACAGCCGCTGCCCGCGGCGCAGCCCTGGCCGCGCCAGGCCGCCATGCCCGGACCCGACCTGCGCGATGTGAAGGGCCAGGCCGCCGCCAAGCGCGCGCTGGAGATTGCCGCCGCCGGTGGCCACAGCCTGCTGCTCGTCGGCCCGCCCGGCACCGGCAAGTCGATGCTGGCGCAGCGTCTGCCAGGGCTGTTGCCGCCGCTGGATGACGACGAAGCGCTGGCCAGCGCGGCGCTGGCGGGGCTCACCTCGACGGCCGCCGACGCGCCCGCCTACGGCCGCCGCCCGGTGCGCGCGCCGCACCACACCGCCAGCGCGGTGGCGCTGGTGGGCGGTGGCTCGCCGCCGCGGCCGGGCGAGATCTCGCTGGCCCACGGCGGCGTGCTGTTTCTGGATGAGACGCCCGAGTTCCCGCGCGCCGCGCTCGAGGCGCTGCGCGAGCCGCTGGAAAGCGGCCGCATCACGATCTCGCGCGCGGCGCGCCAGGCCTCGTTTCCGGCGCGCTTCCAGCTTGTTGCGGCGATGAACCCCTGCCCCTGCGGCTGGCTCGGCGCGCCGGCCACGCTGGGCAAGTCCTGCCGCTGCACGCCCGACGCGGTGGCGCGCTACCAGGGCAAGCTGTCGGGCCCGCTGCTCGACCGCATCGACCTGCAGGTCGAGGTGCTGGCCGCGCCGGTGGCCGAGATGATGGCCTTGCCCGATGGCGAGCCCAGTGCCGCGGTGGCCACGCGCGTGGCGGCGGCACGGGCACGGCAGATGGCGCGCCAGGGCCAGGCCAACGCCCTGCTGGAAGCCGGGCGCATCGACGAGTTCTGCGTGCTCGACGCCGCCGCCGCGCGCTTTCTGCGCAGCGCCGCCGAACGCCTGGGCTGGAGCGGCCGCCGCCTGCACCGCTGCCTGAAGGTGGCGCGCACGATTGCCGACCTGGCCGGCAGCGACACCATCGCCACCGCGCAGGTGGCCGAGGCGCTGCAGTTGCAGCGGGTGCTGAATTGACCACCCCCGAAGCGCCTGCGGCGCTCCCCCTCAAGGGGGCGACACCAGCGGCCCGGCGAAGCCGGTTCCGCGGTGTCTGCTTGGTGGGTCGTCAGCGCATCGCCTCGGGAATGGGCATGCCCAGGCCATAGACTCCGGGCGGAATCGCGGCGCAGCCGCGGGGAGCCCGCCCAATGCCCAGCAGCACGCTAGCCAGCGCGACGTGAAGTACCCCACGCCCAACTTTCACGCGCACGTCTCGCAGCAAGCGAACTCCTCGTGCGTTGCCGAGATGCGGGCCGCGGCATGAAGTTCTGGGTGGGCACCACCGACAACGACTGGTTCAGATACCTGAGCCAAGGTGGCCTGGACGAGGTGAACTTCTGGCAGCCCAAAGGTGAAGTTAAGTATGGTTCGCTGGATGCAGGGTCCCTCTTCTTGTTCAAGCTCAAGAAGCCGTTCAACCACATTGCCGGTGGCGCCTACTTCATCAAGTCGTCCGCACTTCCCATGTCAATGGTCTGGGAGACCTTTGGCGCGAAGAACGGGGCTGGCAGTTGGACCGGGTTCTCAGCAATGGTGCGGCGACTGGCGGGCGCTGAGAGAAACGCCGATCCGATCATCGGATGCACCGTGCTGACCGCACCGTTCTTCTGGCCAGAACATCTTTGGATCGAGGCGCCCATCGGCTGGAGCGGCAGTATTGTTCGAGGCCGCTACTACGACACGCAAGAATCGGACGGCGCCGCACTTTGGCAACAGGTACAGATGCGATTGATGTCAGGTGTTGCCGCCGATTCACAAGGCGAGCGCTATGGGCGGCCCATGATGGTGAATCCCAGATTGGGCCAGGGCGCATTCCGGGTCGTCGTGACGGATGCATACGCTCGAAGGTGCGCAATTACAGGCGAAAGCACACTTCCAGTTCTCGAGGCCGCCCACATCCTGCCGTTTGCGGAAGACGGCCCACACGAAGTCTCCAATGGGTTACTGCTTCGTTCGGACTTTCACAAGCTCTTCGATATCGGCCTGATCACGATAACCCCTGACTTGACCATTGAAGTTAGCAGCCGGATTCGCCAGGAGTGGTTCAACGGCAAGGCCTACTACCGGCTGAACGATCGATCACTTGAAAGCGTACCGTCAGCACCTCAGCATCGGCCCTCAGCCGCTTTCCTTCAGTGGCACAACGAGAATCGCTTCCGGCCATGAGAGGCCACCTCGTAGCGTCGCACGCCAAGATGGATGTGATCGACCGCGGCGCCGCGGCGCGTGTCGGCCTGGTGATTAGCGACCAGTTAGCAGCGCGGCCCGGCAGCCGTTCCGTCGTGGCCACGGGCGCCCTGCGCGCAAAGCCGCCCTTATGGCTGACCGATGGCCAGTTCAGCGTCGCGTGGTATGTCGATGTCCACTACGACGGCTGCACCTTCTGCATCCGCCAGGCCTCACTTCGGGACCCCAAGAAGTGGGACAAGATGGCCCGCACGCCGCGGCGGATCGCGATCAACATGATCGATCCACGGGGCAACGAAGGCCTGCGCATACAGACCCTCCCCGGGTGAGGCAAGCCATGATCGAACGCATCGTCATCGAGAACTTCAAAAGCCTGCGCAAGGTGGACCTGAAGCTCGGCCGCATGAATCTCTTCATCGGCAGCAACGCCAGCGGCAAGAGCAACTTCTTCGATGCGCTGCGGGTGCTGCAGGGCATCGGCAACGGGTTCACGATCAGTGAAATCCTTGACGGCAAGCCGCGAAGTGCGACGAGTGAGGTATGGGAGGGCATCCGCGGAGGCAGTGCGAAAGCCTGTTTCCTGCCCGAAGCCCTGACGGACGAAATCGCGTTCATGGTCAGTGGCCGGCTCGAAGGCAAGAAGGCTGTCGCCTGGGAGTACGCCATCAGGCTGGGCGCTAGCGACGGGCGGGTGGTGCATGAACGTCTCGTCGCCACCGGCGAAGTCTTCGACTCCGCCCCCGTGAGCAAGAACGCCCGCGCTGACCCTGTGATCACCGTGCGCTACCAATCGGGCAACCAGAGTCGACCGCCGCACTTGAAGTTCGAACGTGCCCGGCCGGTGCTTACCCAGCTTGCGCGCGCCAATGGCGACCAGGGCGTGAAGTCTTCGCATGCTGAAGCAGCGTCGGCCATTGCACGTACCTTGGCCAACATGCAACGCATCGATCCGAGCCCGGCCGTGTTGCGCGGCTATTCGCAAGCGCAACACATAGCCCGCATGGGCGAGCGGGGCGAGAACTTTGCCGCGCTGGTCAACACGATCAGCAAGGACGCCAGAACCAAGGATGCCTACTTGTCTTGGCTGCGACAGCTTCGGCCAGCCGAGGTGGATGACGTCGGCACGCTGACGGGTGCCGTCGGCGAGCCGCTGTTCATGCTCAAGGAACACGGGCGCGCCGAACCGTTTCCCGCCACGGTGTTGAGCGACGGCACACTGCGCTTTGCCGCCATCACGGCTGCGTTCTTCCAGCCCGACATGCCGGGCATCATGACGATCGAAGAGATCGAAAACGGCATCCACGCCAGCCGTGTGCGCTTGTTGGTGGAACTGCTGCGCAGCCGCGCGGCAGCCGGCGCGTCGCAGGTAATGGCGACCACGCACTCGCCCATCGTGTTGGCCTGGCTGACCGAGGCCGAATACGCCACAACCTTCTTTTGCAAGCGAGACGAGGGCAGTGGCGAATCGCGCATCTGCGCCCTGTCCGAGGTGCCGCACTTCCTGGATGTGATCGCCAAGCAGCCGATCGCGGACCTGTTCGCGGAAGGCTGGCTGGAGTCGGCGCTGTGAGCTTGCGCGTACTGGTGATCCCAGAAGACCCAACACACAACGGCTACATCCTGAAACCGCTGGTTGAGGCCGTCTTGGCAGACCTGGGCAAGCATTCTGCGAGGGTCCAAGTGCTGACGAGTCCGCGTCTGAATGGCTACGACCAAGCCAGGATGGCCATCCGAAACGAACTGCTGACCAGCTATGGCCATCTCGACTTGTGGCTTTTCATGCCGGATGCAGACCGCGCAACGCCGGCGGCGATGCTGGCGATGGAAACGGAAATGCAGGGTAGCGGAGTCGCGCTCTATTGCTGCCCAGCCCAGCCTGAGGTCGAGATCTACGCCTGTGTGGCCTATCGCGCTGAGATCGCGCAAGACTGGGCGGCCACACGCGCCAACCCCCGGATGAAGGAGGAAGTTTTCGCGCCCCTGTTGGCCGCGCATGGCGACCCACGTCGTGCTGGCGGCGGGCGCGACCAGATGGTGTCTGAGTCGCTGCGCAACCTGCCACTGCTCTACTCGCTGTGCCCGGAACTCAAGCGCTTGCGCGATCGCGTCGACACGCACCTCCAGGGCCGAAGCAGGTAGGCGATGCACGAAACCCAGCGTGACGGCGGATGAGCTTCGCAAGGCGGGCGTTCAATGAGCACCGGCGCCGAGCAGGTCGAGTTGCCGATCCGGCCTGTCCCGGCACCCACACACTTAGTCGTCCGCCAGCTTCAGGGCCTCGAAACCCACCGTCAGGCGCCCATCGGGCCACTCGACCACCGGCCGTTTGATCGCACTCGGGTGCGCCAGCATCACCGCCCGGGCCGAGGCATCGTCAATCACCGCCTCTCGCGTCGCATCGCTCAGCTTGCGCCACGTCGTGCCCTTGCGATTGAGCAGCGTCTCCCAGCCCACGGCGGCCAGCCAGGCATCGAGCCGCGCTTCGGGCACGCCGGCCTTCTTGAAGTCGTGGAACTCGTGCGCGATGCCTTGCTCTGCCAGCCAGGCGCGGGCGCGCTTGACGGTGTCGCAGTTGGGGATGCCGTAGAGCGTCATCGACAGTCTCCGATCAGATCACCAGCGGGTCGACGTCTACCGCCCAGCGCAGCAGCCCCTTGTGCGCAGCGCGCAAGCCGTTCAACTGCGGCAGCCACGCCGCCAGCATGCGCTGCAGCACGACGCGCGAGGGCGATTCCAGCAGCATCTGCATGCGCTCGACGTCGGCCACCTTGGCCACGAAGGGCGGCACCGGCGGGTAGACGGTGATGCCGTCCTGCGCGCGCGCCAAAGCCGCGGCGTCGCGCAAGAAACCGGCGGCGGCGTCGGCGGTGCGCGCATCGGCGCGCAGCAGCGCCAGCGCGGCAAAGGGCGGCAGGCCGGCGGCCTCGCGCTCGGCAAGTTGGGTGCCCGCAAAGGCTTCGTAGTCGTGGGCGCGCAGGGCGGCGTAGATGGGATGAGCCGGGTGCCAGGTCTGCACCCACATCTCGCTGCGCGCGGCCTGCGCGGCGTCGCGCCCGGCGCGGCCCGCGGCCTGCATCAGCAGCGCAAACAGGCGCTCCGGCGCACGGAAGTCGCTGCTGAAGAGCGCCGTGTCGGGGTTGACCGCGGCCACCAGCGTGACGCGGCGGAAGTCGTGACCCTTGGCGACCATCTGCGTGCCCACCAGCACATCCACCTCGCCGGCGTGCACGGCGGCCAGCTGCTGTTGCAGCTCGCCCGCGCCGCGCGTGGTGTCGGCGTCGATGCGGCCGATGCGCGCGCCGGGCAGCGCTTCAGTTAGCTGCTCCTGCAGCTTCTCGGTGCCGCGGCCGATGGGCGCGATGTCCAGGTTGCCGCAGTCGGGGCAGGCACGCGGCACGCGCTCGCTCAGGCCGCAGTGGTGGCAGCGCAGCGTGCGGTCGCCCTTGTGGAAGACGCGCCAGGCGCTGCAGTGCGCACAGCCGCTCTTCCAGCCGCAGGCGCTGCAGTGCAGCACGGGCGCATAGCCGCGGCGGTTGAGCAGCAGCAGGCTTTGCTCACCGCACTCGATGCGCTGCTTGACGGCGTCCAGCAGCAGCGGCGCCAGTGCGCGTTCGCCGCCCGCGCCGGCACTGGGCTTGGGCAGGCGGCTCATGTCCAGCAGGCGCACGCGCGGCATCGCGCCACCGCCAATGCGCTCGGCCAGCGGCAGGCGCAGGTAGCGGCCTTCGCGCACGCGATGCCAGGTCTCGAGCGAGGGCGTGGCCGAGCCCAGCACCACCGGAATGCCCAGCCGGTGCGCGCGCCATACGGCGAGGTCGCGCGCCGAGTAGCGCGCGCCTTCCTGCTGCTTGAACGAGGGGTCGTGTTCCTCGTCGACGACGATCAGCCCCAGCCGCGGCAGCGGGGCAAACACGGCCAGCCGCGTGCCCAGCACCAGGTCGGCCAGGCCCAGGTGCGCCAGCAGCCAGTGGCGCAGCCGCTGCGCCGGCGTCAGGCCACTGTGCAGGCTGGCCAGCACGCGGCCGGGGAAGCGCGCCGCAAAGCGCGCCTCGAGCTGGGGCGTGAGGTTGATCTCGGGCACCAGCACCAGCGCCTGGCGGCCGCGTTGCAAGGCGACTTCGGCGGCGTGCAGATAGACCTCGGTCTTGCCGCTGCCCGTGACGCCATGCAAGAGCATGGGCCGAAGCACCGGCCGCGCCGCTGTGCCGGGCTCGGCGTCGATCTGCGCCGCGATCGCCGCCACGGCCGCGATCTGCTCGGCGCCCAGCGTCGGGCGCTCGGGCGGCGCGGCCGGGGCGGCAGACCCGACATCGGGCGCCAAGCGTTGCAGGCGAGCCACGCGCCGGGCCAGCCGGGTGTCGTCCAGCTTGCGCAGCTCGGGCGGCAGCACCGCCAGGGCGAGCTCGCCGACGCTGCGCTGGTAGTAGGCGGCGGCAAACTCCACCAGCGCGCGCCACTCGGGGCCCAGCGGCGGCATCGAGGCCAGCGCGGCGCTCACCGGGCGCAGCGCGATGCCCTCGGCGGGCGCGTCGCCGCCCGCGTCCCACACGATGCCGGCTGCTTCACGCCGGCCCAGCGGCACGCGCACCAGCGTGCCCGGCGAGAGCGGCTGCTCACTCAGGTAGTCGAGCAGCGAGCCCACGCTGGCGTGCCGCGGTGCGTCCACGGCCACGCGCAGGGTCACGGGCTCAGCCATGCGTCTGGTTCGTGAAGTTGGGCACGAATTCCAGGTTCCACCTCAGGAAGGCTTCGCAAGTGCCTGATTGAGAAGGACTTTTCAGGATGTCCACGCAATCTGTGGATAACATTGTGGGGAAGCTGCGTCAAATCGCGCCAAGTGCTTGATTCTGCGTGCCGTCCAGGGCTTTGCCCGTTTTGACAGCAACGCCATGAATTCATATAAATCAACAACTTAGCACGAATTCAGGACTTTCCCCTGGAGGCATAAGGGGCAACCCGAAGCCCGCACGGCGAAGCACCTGTTTTGGGGATAAGTCAAGCCCTGAGCGCTCACTCACCGGGCGACGCGCGCCGGGCGCCACGCGTTGCGGGTCAGGCCGGCGCGCGCTGCTTGCGCGAGTGCGCGTGCACGGCTTCGACCAGCGCCTGCACGTGCTCGGGCGGCGTGTACTGGCTGATGCCGTGGCCGAGGTTGAAGATGTGGCCGTCCCAGCCGCCATCGGCGCGCTGCGGGCGGCCAAAGCTGTCGAGCACGGCCACGGCCTCGCGCGCCACGGCCTGCGGCGGCGCGAACAGCACGTGGGGGTCGAGATTGCCTTGCAGCGCCACCTTGGCGCCCAACTGCCGGCGCGCTTGCGCGAGGTTGACGGTCCAGTCCAGGCCCACCACGTCGGCGCCGCAATCGGCGATCTCCTGCAACCACGGGCCGCCGCCCTTGGTGAAGACGATGACGGGGATGCGCTGGCCGTCTTTCTCGCGCTGCAGGCCGGCGACGACGCGGCGCGTGTAGTCCAGGCTGAAGCGCTGGAAGGCGCCATCGGCGAGCACGCCGCCCCAACTGTCGAAGATCATCAGCGCCTGCGCGCCGGCGTCGACCTGGGCGTTGAGATAAGCCGCCACGGCTTGCGCGTTGATGTCCAGGATGCGGTGCATCAGGTCGGGCCGGCTGTAGAGCAGGGTCTTGACGAGGCGGTAATCGTCGCTGCCGCCGCCCTCCACCATGTAGCAGGCCAGCGTCCAGGGGCTGCCCGAGAAACCGATCAGCGGCACGCGGCCAACCCGGCGGCCTTGCTCGTCGGTGGTGATCAGCGCCTTGCGGATGCTGGTGACGGCGTCGAAGACGTAGCGCAGCTTGTCCAGATCGGGCACGCGCAGCGCGGCCACCGCGGCCTCGTCGCGCACCGGGTGGGCAAACTTGGGGCCTTCGCCAGCGCCGAAGCTCAAGCCCAGGCCCATCGCGTCGGGCACGGTCAGGATGTCGCTGAACAGGATGGCTGCGTCGAGCGCGTAGCGGTCCAGTGGTTGCAGTGTGACCTCGGTGGCGTACTGCACGTTGGTGGCCAGCCCCATGAAGCTGTTGCCGGCCTTCATTCGCGTGGCCTTGTATTCGGGCAGATAGCGTCCGGCCTGGCGCATCAGCCAGACGGGCGTGTGCGGGGTGGGCTGGCGCAGGCAAGCGCGCAAGAAGCTGTCGTTTTGAAGGTCGGGCCACATCGTGATGCAGATTATGGCGGCGGCTTCGGCAGCGCCCGTGCCGTGGCCCATGGGGCGGCACGGCTTGCAATCGGCCAGCAGAGCCCCATCTTTCGGCCCGCGGGTACGATGACTCGCGCTTCAAGAAGGAGTTGACGATGACGATTGCCCGCTGGACCACCCGCATCGCCGCCCTGCTGCTGGCCACCAGCCTGGCCGGCTGCGGCTACAACGACTTCCAACGCCTGGACGAGCAGGTCAAGGCCGGCTGGAGCGAGGTGCTCAACCAGTACCAGCGCCGCGCCGACCTGATCCCCAACATCGTGGCCACCGTCAAGGGCGAAGCCAGCTTCGAGCAGGACACGCTGACCAAGGTGATCGAGGCGCGCTCGCGCGCCACCTCGATCCAGGCCACGCCCGAGCTCGTCAACAACCCCGAGGCCTTCGCCAAGTTCCAGGCCGCGCAGGGCGAGCTGACCGGCGCACTGAGCCGCCTGATGGTGGTAAGCGAGCAGTACCCCAACCTGAAGGCCAATGCCGCCTTCCAGGACTTGCGCGTGCAGCTCGAAGGCACCGAGAACCGCATCACCGTGGCACGCAACCGCTACATCAAGACGGTGCAGGAGTACAACGTGCTGACGCGCAGCTTCCCCAACAACCTGACGGCGATGGTGTTCGGCTATGCCGTCAAGCCCAGCTTCACGGTGCAGAACGAGGCCGCCATCTCGGCGCCGCCGTCGGTCAGCTTCGACAAGCCAGCCGTGCCCACGCCGGCCGCCGCCGCGGCATCCAGGTAGGCTCGTCGGCATGATCCTGCGCGCCCTGATGCTGGCCTGGGCGCTGCTGTGCGCGGCGCCGGCTTGGGCGCAGGACGTGCAACCGGTGCCGGCCCTCAGCGGCCGCGTCATCGACCAGACAGCCACCTTGAGCCCTGAGCAGCGCGGCGCGCTCGATGCCAAGCTGGCCGCCTTCGAGGCCGCATCAGGCCCGCAGATCGTGATCCTGCTGGTGCCGGCCACCGCGCCCGAGGACATCGCCAGCTACGCGCAGCGCGTGGCCGACACCTGGAAGATTGGCCGCCGCGAGGTCGGCGACGGCCTGCTGCTGGTGGTGGCCAAGAACGAGCGCGCGGTGCGCATCGAGGTCGCCAAGGCGCTGGAGGGCGCGGTGCCCGATCTCGCCGCGCGCCAGGTCATCGACCGCGCCCTGGTGCCGGCCTTTCGCAATGGCGACTACGCAGGCGGCCTCAATGCCGGCCTGGACCTGCTGATGGCGCGCATTCGCGGCGAGGCCCTGCCGGTGCCCGCGCCCCGTGGTGGTGGTGGCGCCGGCTCCACCGGCGGCTTGCCGATCGAACAGTTCGGCATGTTCCTCTTCATCGGCGTGATGGTGGTCGGCGGGCTGCTGAGTGCCGTGCTCGGGCGCAAGTTGGGTTCGATGGCCACGGCCCTGGCCGCCGGTGGCGCGGCCTGGTGGCTGAGCGCCAGCGCGCTGCTGGCCCTGGGCGCGGCGCTGGCCGCCGTGCTGGTGGTCGGCGTGTTCGGCGTCGGCACCGTGCTGCGCCTGGTGGTGATGAGCGCGGGTCGCGGTGGCCGGGGCGGCGGCGGCTTTTCATCCGGCGGCGGCGGCGACTTCGGCGGCGGTGGCGCCTCGGGGAGATGGTGATGGCCCGTAAGACTCCGGTTTCGACCCCGGCTTCGCCCCCGACCCCCTGGGCGCGCTGGGCGCGCATCCTCAGACACCGCTGGTGCGACGAATCCGACCTGGGCCGCGCGCTCGACCCCGCCGCGCTGACGCGCCTGCAGCAGCGCGTGGCGGCCAGCGAGCTGCGGCACAGCGGCGAAATCCGCCTGTGCGTCGAAGCCGGGCTGCCGCTGTCCTACCTGTGGCGCCATCTCACGGCGCGCCAGCGCGCGGTGACGATGTTTGGCAAGCTGCGCGTCTGGGACACCGAGCACAACAACGGCGTGCTCATCTACCTGCTGCTGGCCGACCACGCGATCGAGATCGTGGCCGACCGCGGCCTGGCGCGCGTGGTGCCGCAGGCCCACTGGGAGGCCGTGTTGGGCGGCATGCGCGAGGCCTTTCGCGCGCGCCGTTTCGAGGACGGCATGGCGCAGGCCATCGA
>JANPMR010000026.1:0-33198 GCA_031427055.1 Rubrivivax sp. | reverse complement strand
AGCGTCCACTGGCTGAGCACGCAGATGGCGGCCAGCAGCAGCTTGGGGTCGGCGACGACGGCGCGCTCTTGCTCCAGCGTCAACTGCTGGCGCGGCGGCGAGGCCAGCGCCACCTGGCGCGCCAGGTCGGCGAAGTCCATGCGCAGCACGGCCAGCACCTCGTCGATGCGCGACAACGGCATGTCGCCCTTGGCAAAGATGCGCTTGACGCTGCTCTCGGCCAAGCCGAGCTCGCCGGCCAGTTGCGCGTAGGTGATGCCGGCGCGGCGCAGCTCGGCCTTGAGGGCGGTGACGAGGTCGAGAGAGCTGCTCATGGTGGTCTCACAAGTATCGATTGACGATACCATTCGTCCGATTTCAAGCCACGATCAAGGTATCAATTGATACCTCATGTTGAAACGAGCACGATGGCGCTGTGTTCAACAAACAAGCCATCGCCATGCACAACGTTCGCCAAGACACCAAGGCCTGGAAGCTCCAGGTGTGGATCAGTTTCGCCGCCGCCGCTGGCCTTTGCGGTACCGGCCTGGCCTGGCTGCCGGGCCAGGATCTCGACCGCGCGTTCATGGTCATGGGCTACCTGTTCACGCTGTCCACCGCCTTTGCGCTGGCCAAGTTCGTGCGCGACAACGAGGCCCGCCGCGTCGACACGCCGATGTGGGGCGCCGTGGTGTGGGGCGGCTTTGGCCTGGCCATGGCGCTCACCGCCTGGGGCCTGTGGCGCATGGAGATCAACCCGACCTACAAGGCCTTTCTCGCTGTCAGCTGGCTGTTTTTGATCTCCAGCGTGTTCACGCTGGCCAAGACGCTGCGCGACGCACACGAGGCCGCACTGGCCCTGGCGCGCGGCCACGGTGATGAATCGCAGTAAACCCAAACCCGAAGGAGAAACCTGATGAAGAAGCTCTTGATCGCCGCCGCCATCGCCCTGACCCTGGCCGGCCCGGCGCGCGCCCAAAACGGCGCGTCCGAACTCAGTGCGCTGTCGATGCTGCCGATCGCCGTGTCGGTGATGGCACCGGTGGGCCTGCTCTCGGCCGGCGCGGTGTTCACGGTGGTGGCCGTCGAGGCCGCGTCCGGCGCCACGGTGTGGGTGCTGGAGCGCGCCTCGGACGGCGCCCGCTTCAGCGTCACGCTGGGCGCCCAGGCGGCGGGCGGCGTGTCGCTGTTGGCCGGCACCGCGGTGGTGAGCACGGCGATCAGCGCCGGCTGGGTGCTGTCGGCGGCCGGCAAGGCCATCGCCTTCATCCCCAACGAAGTCGGCAAGGCGTTGCTCTACAACGAACGGGTGACGCGATGAAGGCGCTGCGTACGCTGGCGGCTGTGGCTGCGCTGCTGGTGGCCACGACGCCTGTGCTCGCCGGGCGCAACTGCGAGGCCAGGGCGCCCGACGCCGGGGCGGTGCAGCGGTCGCTGCAACTGGCCGAGCGCACGGCGCGGGCGCTCGACGCCAGCGGCGCGCAGGTGGTGGTGTTGGCCCGCGCCGGCCAGGATCTCAGCAAGTACCGGCTGCGCTGGAGCCACCTGGGCCTGGCTTACCGCGACGGCGCGCGCTGGCGCATCGTGCACAAGCTCAACCAGTGCGGCAGTGCGCAGGGCGACCTGTACCGCCAGGGCCTGGGCGAGTTCTTCATGGACGACCTGTACCAGTACGAGGCCGCCTTTGCGGTGCCCACCCAGGACATCCAGGCCCGGCTGCTGCCGCTGCTGCAGGACAACCTGCGCGTCGACCGCATGCACACCCGCGCCTACAGCATGGTGGCCTACCCCTGGGCACAGCAGTACCAGCAGAGCAACCAGTGGGCGATCGAGACCCTGGCCTATGCGGTGGACGACGGCGTCAACTCGCGCGAGCGCGCCCAGGCCTGGCTGCGCCTGAGGGGCTACGAGCCCACGGTGCTGCGCATCTCGCCGCTGGTGCGCCTGGGCGCGCGCATGTCGGCAGGCAACGTCGCCTTCGACGACCACCCGAGCGAGAAGCGCTACAGCGACCGCATCGAGACCGTCACCGTCGACTCGGTGTTCGAGTGGCTCGAGCGCGCCGGCCTGGCGCGGCCGCTGCAGATCGTGCGCTGACGGTGCGCTGACCGTGCGCTGAACTGCCGAGCCGACGCGCGCGTCGTACAGTCCACCGGCCGTCGCCGGCAAAGCCCCCCAAGGAAGCCCCGTGTCCACCGCACAAGACCATCCCAACCAGTTTGCCCTGCTCGGCCAGCGCCGCTTTGCGCCCTTCTTCTGGGTGCAGTTTCTGGGCGCCGGCAACGACAACGTCTTCAAGTTCGCCTTCACGGTGATGATCACCTACCAGTTGCAGGTGAGCTGGCTGCCGCCGGCCATGGCCGGGCTGGTGATCGGCGCGCTGTTCATCCTGCCCTTCCTGATCTTCTCGGCCACCAGCGGGCAACTGGCCGACAAGTATCCGAAGGAGGCCTTGATTCGCTTCGTCAAGAGCCTGGAGATCGCCATCATGGTGTTCGCCGGCTATGGCTTTCTGCAGCAGAACGTGCCGGTGCTGCTGGCCTGCGTCTTCTTGATGGGCTTGCACAGCACGCTCTTCGGCCCGGTGAAGTTTGCCTACCTGCCGCAGCACCTGAACGAGCGTGAGCTCACCGGCGGCAACGGCATGGTCGAAATGGGCACCTTCGTGGCCATCCTGCTCGGCAACGTGGCCGGTGGGCTGCTGATTGCGATCCCCGGCGTCGGCGCCACCTACGTCACCGCGGCCTGCCTTGGGCTGGCGGTGCTGGGCCGCGTGTTGGCGCAGGCCGTGCCCTCGTCACCGGCCACCGACCCAGGGCTGACCATCAACTGGAACCCAGTGACCGAGACCTGGCGCAACCTCAAGCTGGCGCACGAGAACATTGCCGTCTACCGCTCGCTGCTGGGCATCAGCTGGATGTGGTTCTTTGGCGCTGTGTTCCTGAGCCAGTTTCCGAGCTTTGCGCGCGACGTGCTGCACGGCAACGAGCAGGTGGCCTCGCTGCTGCTGGTGGTGTTCTCGATCGGCATCGGCATCGGTGCGCTGCTGTGCGAGATGCTGTCCAAGCGCCACGTCGAGATCGGCCTGGTGCCGCTGGGTGCCATCGGCATGAGCGTGTTCTCGATCGACCTCTACTTCGCGTCGCGCGGGCTGCCGCCGGCAACCCTGCTGACGCTGACGCAGTTCTTGTCGGCGCCGGCGCACTGGCGCGTGCTGGCCGATCTGGCCCTGCTGTCGCTGTTTGCCGGCATCTACAGCGTGCCGATGTATGCGCTGATCCAGATCCGCAGCCAGCCCACGCACCGCGCCCGCATCATCGCGGCCAACAACATCCTGAATGCGCTGTTCATGATCGTCAGCGCGCTCGGCGTGGGCGTGCTGCTGAGCGCCGGATTCAGCATCCCCGAGGTCTTTCTCGTCGTCGGCCTGCTCAACGCGGTGGTGGCCTTCTACATCTTCCTGGTCGTGCCCGAGTACCTGCTGCGCTTTGTGGCCTTCATGCTCACACGCTGCATCTACCGGCTGCGCGTGCGCGGCGACGAGCACATTCCGGTGAGTGGCGCGGCGGTGCTGGTGTGCAACCACGTCAGCTTCATCGACGCGGTGGTGATGATGGCGGCCAGCCCGCGGCCGATCCGCTTCCTGATGGACCACCGCATCTTTGCCACGCCGGTGCTGGGCTGGCTGTTCCGCCTGGGCAAGGCGATCCCCATCGCGCCGCAGCGCGACGACCCGGCGGCCTACGAGCGCGCCTTCGAGCAGGCGCGCGCCGTGCTGCAGGATGGCGAACTGCTGGGCATCTTCCCCGAGGGCGGCATCTCGCGCGATGGCGAGCTGGGCGAGTTCAAGGGCGGCATCATGAAGATCCTGCAAGGTGCGCCGGTGCCGGTGGTGCCGATGGCGCTGCAGAACTTGTGGGGCTCGTACTTCTCGCGTGCCGAGGGCGGCGCGGCGATGACGCGGCCCTTCCGCCGCGGGCTCTTCAGCCGCGTTGGATTGGTCGCCGGGCCGGCGCTGGCGGCGGCCGATGTAACGCCCGAGCGCCTGCGTGAACGCGTGGCGGGGTTGCTGGCGGCGTGAGCCAGAAAGAGTGAGCCGGAACGAGTGAACCAGGCTTGCAGAGGATACTGTATGGACGTACAGTATCCTCGTGGCTTCTTCTCTCGATCCCTCTCTCGCTTCCTGTCTCGTTCTCGCATCCCCTGCCGCGCCAGTGTCCGGTGGCGGCCTGGCTGCGCGGCGCGGGCCGCAGCAGCCGATTGAAGACCTGCACCCGGCGTCCGCTGCGCCGGAATCCTTGCACCCGGCGTCGCGGACACCGGAATCGCTGCACCCTGCGCTGTGGCGCGCCCACCAGCTCGGCCGCCCGCGCCAGGCGGTGGCGGCCAGCGGCTTTGCCGAGCTCGACGCGCAACTGCCCGGTGGCGGCTGGCCGGCCGGCGTGGTCACTGAACTGCTGCTGCCGCACCCCGGCATTGGCGAGCTGCGCCTGCTGGCGCCGGTGCTGGCGGCCTTGCAAGGTCAGCAGCGCAGCGTGATGTGGTTCGACCCACCGGCTGCGCCCTGCGCCTGGGCGCTGTCGGCGCTGGGCCTGGATCTGCGGCAGCTGGTGGTGGTGCGCTCGCGCCAGGGCTTGAAGGGCGCGCCCTGGGCAGGGGCAGCGCGGCCCGCCTCTCGCGGGGGTACGAGCAAAGTGGCTGAGCGGCTCATGGGCAGGGCGCACGGTCCCCTGCCGGCCGCCGACGTGCTGTGGGCGCTGGAGCACGCGCTCAAGAGCGGCCACCTCGGCGCCGTGCTGGCCTGGCTGCCGGCGCGGCTGCCGGCCGATGCCTTGCGCCGCCTGCAACTGGCGGCGCAATCGCACCCCGGCCCGGCCTTTGTGCTGCGCGGCGACGAAGCCCGCCAGCGCCCCAGCGCCGCGCCGCTGCGCATCGGCCTGAGCAGCGCCGGGCCCGACCTGCTGCACGTGGCGCTGCTCAAGCGCCGCGGCCCGCCGCTGGCGCAGCCGATCACGCTGGCGCTGCCGCCGGTGCTGGCGGCGCCGGCGCTGGCGCGCGCCTTGCGCGGGGCCGGGCCTGCGGTGCCGGTGCAGGCCGATCCGCTGCTGGTGCACGGCTTCGGCCGCTCGTTGCTGGCGTGACGCGCAGCCTGAAGTGCAGCGTGATGTGCAGCCTGAAGTGCAGCGTGGCTTGCGGCGTGACCTGCAGCCCGGGGCCCGCCTGATCCGATACCCGGTCGCGATGACGCCGCTTGCATGCTCTGGCTCGCCCTTCACCTGCCGCTGCTGTCGCTCGAGGCCTTCAGCGCCACCTTGTCGCCCGAGGCGCGCGTGCGCCCCGCGGTGCTGATCGCCGATCACCGCGTCTGCACCGTCAACGCCGCCGCCGCCGGGCGCGGCATCCGGCCTGGCGCCAAGCGCGCCACCGCGCTGGCGCTGGCTGCCGATCTGCTGCTGGCCGAAGCCGACCCCGCGCGCGACGCCGCCGCCCTGCAGGCCGTGGCGCACGCGGCGCTGGCCTTCACGCCCGCCGTCACGCTGCAGGACGCGCAGACCGTGCTGCTCGAGGTGCAGGCCAGCCTGCGCCTGTTTGGCGGCTTGGCCGCGCTGCGCCAGCGTTTGCTGGAGGCCCTGGCGCCGCTGGGCCACCGCGTGCAGATGGCCGCCGCGCCCACGGCGCTGGGCGCGGCACTGCTGGCGCAGTGGGCACCGTCGGTGCCGGCCTCACGCGTCGACCGCGTGCTGGGCGCGCATGCCACACAGCTGCCGGCGTTGCAGGCCTTGCTTGACGAAGCCCCGGTATGGCTGCTGGGCCCCGGCAAAGCGCACTGGGACGCGCTGCAGGGCATGGGCCTGCACACCCTGGCCGACCTGCGCGTGCTGCCGCGCGCCGGCCTGGCGCGGCGCTTCGGCGAAGGCCTGCTCGATGATCTGGACCGCGCGCTGGGCCGCAAGCCCGACCCGCGCAAGGCCCTCGAGCTGCCAGCCGTCTTCGACACCCGGCTCGAACTCTTCGCCCGTGCCGACAGCAGCGCGCAGGTGCTGCACGCCGCGGCCGTGCTGCTGGCGCGCCTGGTGGCCTGGGCGCAGGCGCGGCACGGCCGCGTGGCCGCCTTCACGCTGCGCATGTTGCACGAGCGGCACCGCCACGCGGCGGTGCCGGCGACCGAGCTGCACGTCGCGCTGGCCGAGCCCGCGCTCGATGCCGCGCACCTGCAGTTGCTGCTGCGCGAGCGGCTGGCGAATGTCGAACTGGCAGCGCCCACGCTCGAACTGCAACTGCAGTGCAGCCAGCTCGTGGCCGGCCATGCGCCCAACGGCGAGCTCTTCCCCACCCAGGCCAGCGAGGCCGAGGGTCTGCTGCGGCTGCTGGAGCGCCTGCGCGCGCGGCTGGGCGACGAGCAGGTGCAGCGTCTGCTGCCGGTGGCCGACCACCGCCCGGAGTGCGCCAGCCGCGGCGTGCCGGCAAGGGGTGGTGAGGGCACGGCGGCATCGTCGGCGATGCTGGCCGTGGCCGCCGCCGCGGCCGATTCACCGCTGCCGCTGCACCGTCCGGCCTGGCTGCTGCCCGAGCCGCTGCCGCTGGCCGAGCGCGACACGCAGCCGCTGCTCGAAGGCCGGCCGCTGCAACTGCTGAGCGGCCCCGAACGCATCGAGACCGGCTGGTGGGACGGCACCCCCGCCGCGCGCGACTACTTCATCGCCCTGGCCGTGGACGGCTCGCTGGTCTGGGTCTACCGCGGTCGCCTGCCGGTGGGCGCCGACGAGGTCAACTGGTTCCTGCAGGGGCGGTTTGGGTGAGGGCGCGGTGCGACTGAGCTGGACCAAGCTGCTCAAGCGGGTCTTCGAGCGGGCTGCTTGGGCAACTCACGGCTCTCGTGGCCTGTCCGCCCTGCGCCGACGGGACCAGGAATTTCGCCACCGATCCATGGCATACGATGCCTTTGCGCCGTGCTGTTTGCGGCGTAGCGGCGATCGTCCACTGGGCAGAGGCATCCCATGAGCAACATCAAGGCCATCGTGCTGACCGATGTCGTCGACAGCACGCAGCTGGCGCGCCAGATCGGCGATGTCGCCATCGCGGCCTTGTGGGCCGAGCACGACCGCGTCGCCCGCGACCTGCTGTCGCTGTACCGCGGCCGCGAGATCGACAAGACCGACGGCATGCTGATGATCTTCGACATGGTCGAGGATGCGGCGCGCTTTGCCCTGCACTACCAGGCGGGGTTGGCGGCCATGCAATCGCCGCTGCGGGCACGGGTGGGCTTGCACGTGGGTCCGGTGGTGTTGCGCGAGAACTCCGCGGCTGACGTGGCGCGCGGTGCCAAGCCGCTCGAGGTGGACGGTGCGGCCAAGGCCGTCGCGGCGCGGGTAATGTCGGTGGCCCTGGGGGGCCAGATCCTCGCCTCGGCACTGTCCTTGCAGGCACTCAAGCTGGCCGACACCTGGCGCGTGCAGTCGCATGGCCACTGGCGGCTGAAGGGCCTGGACGACCCCTTGGAACTGGTCGAACTGCGTGAGCCGGGCGAGACCGGTGCGACCTTTATGCCACCGCTAGACAGCGACAAGGCCTACCGCGTGATTCCGCGCGGCGACTTGTGGCTGCCCGTGCGCGAGATCCGCCACAGCCTGCCCGCTGAACGCGACGCCTTCATCGGGCGCGACGTGACACTGACCGAAGTGGCGCGTCAACTGCAGGCCGGCACGCGACTGCTGTCCGTCACCGGCCCTGGTGGCACCGGCAAGACCCGTCTCGTTACCCGCTTCGGCTGGGCCTGGTTGGGTGAATTTCCTGGCGGCGTGTGGTTCTGCGACCTGGCCGCCGCGCGCAGCCCGGAGGGCGTGGTGCACGCCGTCGCCCAAGGGCTGGGCCTTGCGCTGGGTGCAGAAGACCCGGTGGTGCAGATCGGCAATGCCATCGCCGGGCGGGGCGCCTGCCTGGTCATCATGGACAACTTCGAGCAGGTGGCTCGATACGCTTCCGAGACCCTGGGCCGCTGGCTTGACCGCGCGCCGCAGGCACGTTTCGTCGACACCTCACGCGAGGTGCTGGGCTTGCCCGGCGAGCGCGTGCTGTCCTTGAACTCTTTGCCGGAGGATGAAGCGGTACGGCTGTTCAAGGATCGGGCCGAGGCGGCGGCGTCGGGCTTCGGTGGCGACCTCGTCGACGAAGAGGCGATCCTGCAGCTCGTGACCCTGCTCGAGGGTCTGCCGCTGGCGATCGAACTCGCTGCGGCGCGTTCAAGGGTGATGTCCCCCAAGGTGCTGGTGCAGCGCATGAGCGAACGCTTCAAGCTGCTGGCCGCGCCGGGCCAGCGCAAGGACCGCCAGGCCACGCTGCGCGCGACGCTGGATTGGTCCTGGGACTTGCTGCCGCCGGCGCTGCAGGCGGCCTTGGCGCAGTTGTCGGTCTTCGAGCGAGGCTTCACGCTGGAGGCGGCAGAGGCCGTCGTCGATGCGAGTGGGTTCGAAGACACGCCCTGGGCTGTCGATCTCGTGACTTCGCTGGTCGACAAGTCGCTGGTCAGGCGACTGGTCGGCGACCGCTTCGATCTGCTCGTGACCGTGCAACTGTATGCCGATGAACAACTGCGCACCGAGGGCCGCTTTGCAGGCAGCGGCGCACAGGCGCTGTCTGCAGCGCAGCGTCGGCACGCGACCTGGTTTGCCGGCCTCGGGCCCATTCGCGCCAGCGCAGGTCGCTGCGTGGAATTGGACAACCTGGTGGCGGCCTGCCGGCGCTGCGTGGCGATGGGCGAGCCCGAGCTTGCCGCCGGTACGCTGGACTGCGCATCGGCGGCCTTGGGCCGCATGGGGCCGTACGCCGTCAGCGTGGCGCTCAGCGAGTCGGTCTGTGCCATGCCGAGCCTGCAGGGGCGGCCTGCGGCTGCCGCAAAGATCAACCTGGCGCAGAACCAGATGAACTGCCGACGGCTCGATCTGGCGCGTCCGCTGCTTGAAGAGGCCGCGTTGCTGGTCCAGGCGGACGGCGACGGGCGGCTCAAAGCCAGGTTGTCGGCCATCACGTCCCAGCTGCTCATGCGCGAAGGCCGCCGGGACGAAGCCTTTGCGGAGGCCACGAACACCGTGAAGCTGGCGCGGCAGGCCCAAGAGCCACGGCTGGAGTGCCGTGGGCTGCTGCTGCTGGCCGTGTGCCACACCTGGGCGGGCCGCCTGGACGACGCCGAACGCGCGTTTTTCGAGGCGCTGGCACTGGCGGCACAGCCTGACTGCCTGAACATGCGCGGCGGCATCCTGCACAGCTTGAGCGCGCTGCACAGTCAGCGCGGCAGGCCGGACGAGGAACTGGCCTGCCTAGAGGAAGCGCTGACGCTTGCCAACGACAGTGACGACCGCCTGGGCCAGGTCGACGCGCTGGGCAGCCTGTCTTGGAGCTATTACCTGCGCGGTCGGTACACCGAGGCCCTGGCGACCGCGATTTCCGCGAAGGCCGCGGCGCGTGAACTGGGCGCATTGCAGAAGGAGAACACCTCCTTGTGCAACATCGCCATCGCCCGCGAGGCCCTCGGGCAACCCGATCAGTCCTTGGTCGACTTCGAGGCGGCCGTGGCGACGGCGCAGGAACTCGGCGACAAGAACTACGAAGGGCAGTTCTTGTCGTACTTCGCGCTGCTGCACGCACGACAGGGCCGGCATGACAAGGCCACAGACTGCCTCGACCGCGGCGAGGCGCTGCTGCACGAAACTTCAGATCCCTTCTCGCTGGCCATCCTGCAGTGCAACCGGGTTGAGGCACGCCACAGGGCCGGTGACCCGGCGACCGCAGCCGTTGCGCTGGCGGTGGCTGAAGCGGCGGCCGTCGAGCTTGCCGCCGGCGAGACTTCGGAACTCGGTGTCAGCCTGGCACGCGTGCGTGGTCTGCTGTCTTCGGCTTGAGTGCGGCCGTGCCGCTTGCAGCTGTGCCGCTACATCACGCGCCCAGCGCGTGGTGCAAGTCCAAAGGCCCTCCTGTTCGAACTCAGCCCCCAGGCGGCGGAAACTTCAGACGATCTGCGATTTCCCTGGTGCGCGGGTGATTCCACAACAGCGGATGCAGTTTGACGAGCATGAAGTAGGCCATCTGCGGTGATCGATCCTCGTAGGCCTTCTCCATCAGTTGCACCGCCAGATCCACGTCGCCCAAGGCGGCGTGGATTTCGACGAAGTTGAACGGGTCGACGTACTGCGTCTTCTCCAGGTCGCGCAGTTCGGCGATCTTGCGGCGTGCCAGCGCGGGTTGCTTGCACAGCGCATAGGTGACAGCCAGCCAGGCCCGGCTCAGCGGCGCGGCACCGCCTGCGATGCCGCGTTCGCTCACCTCGGCCTGCGCCATCGCTTCGGTGCACTTGCCCTGCATCGCCAATGTCCGGGCGAGCTTGGTGACTCCCCAGATCCAGCGCGGGTTGATCGCGATCCCCTGTCGGAACTGCGACGCGGCCTGCTCGAGGTCTCCTCTCACGAGGTACGCAATGCCCATGTCATGCACCGGGCGCATCGACAGCGGATCCAGCCGTGCGGCCGCGGCGCTCTGCGCCAGCGATTCGTCGCTACGCAACATGCTGAAAAGGTAGGTGGCGTAGTTCACGCGCGCGGCCACGCTGGCCGGGTCCAGCTTGATGGCCAGCTGGAACTCCGACTCGGCGCTGCGCCAATCCCAGTCGAAATAGAACAGCACGAGGCCAAGCGCCGCATGGGCCTCGGCCAGGTTGGGGTCGAGTTGGACCGCCCGGATGGCCGCAGCGCGCGCCTTGCCCGCGGTTTCGGCCCGGCTGGACGCGCGCAGATAGGCCTGCCCGGCATAGGCATCGGCCAGGCCGGCATGCGCCAACGCGTAGTCGGGCGCCAGCACCACGGCCTGCTGGAACAGTTCGATGCCCTTGTCCATCTCCTGCTGGTTGCCGATCAGGTACTCGCGCCCCTTCAGGTACAGGAGGTAAGCCTCGGGATTGGTCGTGGCGGTGCGGGTGAGCCTGGCCTTTTCCGCGCCGCTGAGCTGGCGGCGCAGCGTCTGCGCGATGGTGGTGGCGATCTCGCCTTCGATCTGTTGCATTTCGTCGCTGCGGCGGCTGTACTTGTCACCCCAGAGTTGCGCCGAGTCGCGCACGCTGACCATCTCGGCGCTGATCGTCAGGCTGGTGCCGCGCAGCACGAGCTTTCCGACGACGAGCGCATCCACCCCCAGCTTGCGGGCGAACTCGACGGCATCCAGCTTCTGGTCCTTGGCCCTGAACCTGGACGCCGAGAAGCGTGAGATGACTCGCAGCCCGTCCAACCCCGAGAGCTTGTTGATCAGGCTTTCCGAGATGCCGTCGCTCAAGTAGTCGACGCCGGAGTCGCCGGTGGCGTTCTCGAACGGCAGCACGGCCAGCGAGGTGATGGTGTTCCCCGCAGCCGGGGCGGCCATCCGCGTCGCCACGACGCCCCCCGCGACCAGCACCACCAGCGCCACGCCGGCCATCATGGCCGTCTTGGACATCCACCAGCGCCGCTGCGGCGATCGCAAGGCGGGCGTGCTGACGATGACCGGTTGCGGCAGCGGCGTGCCGTCGGCCACGGTCGCCAGCGCATAGACCTGCACCGGCTTGGCGATGTTCTTCAGCGCTTGCAGGCCCAGGTCGTTGAAGGCCAGCGCCAGCTTGCCGTCGACCTCCTCGCGCACCTTGGCCGACACGCTGATGCCGCCGGGCGCCGCCAGGTTCTCCAGGCGCGCCGCGATGTTGATGCCGTCGCCGTAGATGCGCGCTTCGTCATGCACCACCTCGCCCAGGTTGATGCCGATGCGAAAACGCATGCAACGCGCCTCGGCCACGCCAAGGTTGCGGCGCGCCATGCGGGTCTGGATCTGCATCGCACATTCGACGGCGGCCACGGCGCTTTGGAACTCTGCCAGGATGCCGTCGCCGGCAAGGTCGATGACACGGCCGCCGAACTCGGTGACCAGCGGCAACACTTCAGCCTGATGGCCCTTGAGGTCGCGCACGGTGGCGGCCTCGTCTTCGCCCATCAGGCGTGAATATCCAGCAATGTCGGCCGCCATGATCGCAGCCAGCCGCCTGTTAATGCGCGTTTCCATCCAGCCCTCTCCAGACCCCGCCCCGAACTTCAATGCAAACCTGCGCGTCAGGGGCACTCGGACTGTAAGGGGCCGGCGGCAGCGGAGCAGGGCCTGCTGAGCCTGCTGCCCGGCATGCCGCTTCAGGGTCAGGCGGATCGGTTCGCCGCGACTTGAGGCAGCGAGATCACAGCCACTGCGCAATCGTATCCAGCGGCTTCTTGATGCCGCCATGCACCGGCACCTGGCAGTCCGGCTTGGGATAGCCCACGACGAGCAGGATGATCGGCTTCTCCGAGTTTGGCCGACCGCAGAGCTTGTTGAGAAAGCCCATCGGATTGGGCGTGTGTGTCAGCGTCGCCAGCCCGGCGTGGTGCAGCGCCGCGATGAGAAAGCCCGAGGCGATGCCCACCGATTCGGGCACGTAGTAGTGGCTGAACTTTTCGCCGTCCGGGCGCACGCCGTACTTCTGCGCAAAGATGGCAATGAGCACTGGCGCGTCTTCGAGGAAGGGCTTGCTGCAATCGGTACCCAGTGGCGCCAGCGCATCCAGCCATTCCTGCGGCGCGCGTTCGTTGTAGAACGTGCGCTCTTCGGCTTCAGCGGCCTCGCGCACCTGCGTCTTGTGTGCGGGGTCGGTGATGACGCTGAAAAACCAGGGCTGCTGATTCGCGCCCGACGGCGCCGTGCCCGCGGCCAGCAGGCAATGCTCGATGACCTCGCGCGGCACCGCGCGGGTGTCGAAGTCGCGCACCGTGCGTCGGCGCGCGATGTCGGCGTGGAAAGCGCGGGCGCGCTCCACCATTTCGCTGGCCGGGTACTCGCGGTAAGACGGCAGCGGCTCGAGCACGAGGGCTTGCGGGGGTGTACGCATGCTGCCTGCGTCGTGGGGCGTATCTGGCATCTGCGACATCATGGCGTGGCAGCCGCAACCATAGCGCAAGCCGGCTGTGAACGCCCCAACGTCATGAGCGCCGCACGCACATCCACGCGATTGGGGATCCGGGTTGGGCGAACAAGGCCCTAGCATTCGACGCGGTGTGACCATCGAGGCGCCATTGGGGAGTCCGGAACATGACGAACTTTGCGAACGCGGCTGCCTTCGAGCAGCCCACGAGCCGGATGCTGGCCCTGGGCACGAATCTGTCGCCACAGCGTGCCATCGTCGATCAGCATGGCAAGGTGCTCGCGTACGCCAGAACCGGCGGCATGATGAACCCCGCGCGCCACGTGCTGAATCCAAGGACGACTGTGTACCGGTTCGGCGGCGCGGGGCGCTCACCTCAGGATGTCGCGAAGGGCGGCTGGTGGCTCGAGCGACGCGAGTTCGAGCAGCTCGTCAACTTTGCCAACACGCACGGCATCTTCGTCGGCATGGCGATGCGCATGCTGTGCCTGGTGCCGCCCGAGTGGAGCGACGCGAGCGTGCTGATTCGGGGTCGCGTCGTGCGCAGCGTGCTCGCTTGGCGTGGGCTGGCCAATACCGTGGTCACGCCGATGAAGGGCGGCAACGGCACGGTGCAGATGCCGCATCAGAACGAAATCTCCGCGCGCCGTCTGCATCAGCTCTTCATTCCGGGGCTGGCCGAGCTCAAGTCACTGGAGCCGGCGATCTCCGTGGACCACGCCTTCCATCTCGATCCGCGCGAAAGCGCGCGGGGCTTTCTTTACCTTTGAACTCGGCGTGAGCTGACCGGCGCGCAGCGTTCAGGCCGGCTGAAGCACGCGCAGCAGCCAGGCCTGCAGCGCCTGCACTTCTTCCATGCAGACCGAGTGCTGCATCGGGTAGTCGTGCCACTCGACGGGTTGGCCCTGCCCCAGCAGCAAGTCGCGCCCGGCGCTGCCGCGAGACAAGGGCACCATGCCGTCGCTGCGGCCGTGGGCCAGGAAGACGGGCGCGATGCGGTTGGCATCGCGACGCTCGGCGGCCAGCGTGTCGGCCAGCGGCACGTAGCCCGACAGGCCGACCAGCCCGGCCAGGCGCTCACCGTAGCGCAGGCCGGCGCCCAGCGTGACCGCGCAGCCCTGCGAGAAGCCGGCCAGCACGATGCGTGAGGCCGGCACGCCGCGCGCCACTTCGCGATCGAGCAATTGATGCACCTGCGCGAAGGACTCGCGCAGGCCGGCTTCGTCTTCGCGCTTGGCCAGGTCGGCGCCAAGGATGTCGTACCAGGCGCGCATCGGCTGGCCGCCGTTGATCGTCACGCGGCGCACCGGCGCGCGCGGAAAGACGAAGCGCACGGGTCCCACCGCGTCCAGGTGCAACTCATCGGCCATGGACAGGAAGTCGGTGCCGTCAGCGCCCAGGCCGTGCAGGATGACGACGGTGGCGGTCGGTGCGTCACCCGGGTTGAGTTCGATCGTTTGCAGTGGGTTCAGGGTGGGTGTTCAGTAGTTCAGGCCCATCGCCGAGCGCACGTCTTTCATGGTCTGGCGCGCTACCGTGCGCGCGCGCTCGGTGCCCATCTCGACGATCCAGTGCACCTGCTTCGGGTTGGCCAGAAAGCTCTCGGCGCGCTCGCGCCAGGGTTGTTGCTCGCGGATGATGGCGTCGATGACCGGCTGCTTGCAGTCGAGGCAGCCGATGCCGGCGCTCGTGCAGCCCTTCACCACCCAGTCCTTCGTGGTCTCGTCGCTGTACACCTTGTGGAACTGCCACACCGGGCATTTCTCGGGGTCGCCGGGGTCGGTGCGGCGCGCGCGCGCCGGGTCGGTGACCATGCCGCGGATTTTCTTGGTGACGGCGGCCGGCTCGTCGCGCATGAGCACGGCATTGCCGTAGCTCTTGCTCATCTTGGTGCCGTCGGTGCCGGGCAGTCGCAGCACCTCGGTGTGCAAGGCAGCCGGTTCGGTGAGGATGCTTTTGCCGGCGCCCTTGAGGTGGCCGGCCAGCAGTTCACCATCTTCCGCGCTCCAGCCCGCGACGCCAGCGGCCGCCTTCTTCAGCATGCCTTCGCCCTTGGCCAGGGCCTCGGCGCTGCCAGTCTCGCCAAAGGCCTTGCGCTGCTTGTCGAAGTAGCGCGCGTCGTCCTTGCCCATCTTGGCCAGTGCGGCGGCGATGCGCGCTGCGAAGTCATGGCCGCGGCCGTACAGGTTGTTGAAGCGCCGGGCCACCTCGCGCGTGAGCTCGACGTGCGAGCTCTGGTCTTCGCCCACGGGCACGTAGTTGGCCTTGTAGATCAGGATGTCGGCCGCCTGCAGCAAGGGGTAGCCCAGGAAGCCGTAGGTCGCGAGATCGCGGTCCTTGAGCTTCTCGATCTGGTCCTTGTAGGTCGGCACGCGCTCCAGCCAGCCCAGCGGCGTGCCCATGGCCAGCAGGGTAAAGAGTTCGGCGTGCTCGGGCAGGCGGCTCTGGATGAAGAGGGTGCACAACTCGGGGTCCAGGCCGGCGGCGAGCCAGTCGACCACCATGTCGTACACGTAGCGCTCCATCACATCGCGCTCTTCGTAGTGCGTGGTCAACGCGTGCCAGTCGGCAACGAAGAAGAAGCACTCGTGCTCGTGCTGCAGGCGCACCCAGTTCTTGAGCGCGCCGTGGAAGTGGCCGAGGTGCATGGCGCCGGTAGGGCGCATGCCGGAGAGGACTCGCGATCGCATGGTGGGTTGCCGGCGTGAGGACGGGCGCGATTGTCTCAGGTGCGCCCGCCGCTGCTGACAGCCGCTGACAGCCGCTGCGCCGCTGGCCCTACACTGCCGTCCCGCATGAAACGCATCGTCATCCTCATCTCCGGCCGCGGCTCCAACATGGAAGCGATCGTCCAGCGCTGCGAAGAGCAGGGCTGGCCGGCGCAGGTCGTGGCCGTCATCGCCAACCGCGCCAGCGCCGGTGGGCTGGCCTTTGCCGCGGCGCGCGGCATCGCCACGGCGGTGGTCGACCACAAGGCCTATGACGAGCGCGCCGCCTTCGACGCCGAGCTGGCGCAGACCATCGAGGGCTTCGCGCCGGACCTGCTGTTGCTGGCCGGCTTCATGCGCATCCTGGGCAGCGCCTTTGTGCAGCACTACGAGGGCCGCATGCTCAACATCCACCCGTCGCTGCTGCCGGCATTTCCGGGGCTGCACACGCATCAGCGGGCATTGGATGTCGGCTGCAAGGCGGTGGGCGCCACCGTTCACTTCGTGACGCCCGAGCTCGACCACGGCCCCATCGTCATGCAGAGCGTGGTGCCGGTGCGGCCGGGCGACGACGCCCACGCCGTGGCCGCACGCGTGCTGGGCACCCAGCACGTCATCTACCCGCAGGCGGTGCGCTGGTTTGTCGAAGGCAAGCTGCGGGTGGACGGCAATGTGGTGACGCAGTTGGACGGCGCCTCGCAAGTCCTGATATGACCCCCAAGCTCACTTCGTTCGCAGCCCCCCAAGGGGGCGCTCAGCCGGCTCGGGAGCGGCCCAGCGCCGGCTGAAGATGCATCCAAACGCCCTCTTTGACCAAGCCACCGAGCTGCTGCGCGAGGTGCTGAAGCTCGACCACCCGGCCGACAGCATCGTCTCGGCCTTCTTCCGCCAGAACCGCGAGCTGGGCACGCGCGAGCGCCATGCGCTGGCCGAGACCACCTACACGGTGCTGCGCCAGCGCCTGCTGTTCCAGCATTTGGCGCAAAGCGGCAGCGGCCCGCTGGAACGCCGCCTGGTCATCCTGGCCTGGCAGGGCACCGAAAATTTCCTGGCGCGCACGCTCAACCCGCAAGAGCAGGTCTGGCTGGCCGCCGTGCAAAAGATCGACCGCGCCACGCTGCCCGAGAAGCTGCGCCACAACCTGCCCGACTGGCTGGCCACGCCGCTGCGCGAGGCCTTGGGCGCCGGGCCCGACGGTGGCTTCTGGCCGCTGGTGAAGGCCATCTCAGAGCAGGCGCCGCTGGATCTGCGCGTCAACACCTTCAAGGCCAAGCGCGACGAGGTGCGTGCGGCGCTGGCCGCTGCCGGCATCCAGGCCGAGCCCACGCCGCACTCGCCCTGGGGCCTGCGCGTGCAGGGCAAACCGGCGCTGCACAAGCTCGATGTCTTCACCCGCGGCGACGTCGAGGTGCAGGACGAAGGCAGCCAGTTGCTGGCGCTGTTGACCGACGCCAAGCGCGGCGAGATGGTGGTGGACTTCTGCGCCGGCGCCGGCGGCAAGACGCTGGCGCTGGGGGCGTCGATGCGCAACACCGGGCGCCTGTACGCGTTTGACACCTCCGGCCATCGGCTCGACGCCTTGAAACCGCGGCTGGCACGCAGCGGCCTGTCCAACGTGCACCCCGCGCAGATCGCCCACGAGCGCGACGATCGCATCAAGCGGCTGGCCGGCAAGATCGACCGCGTGCTGATCGATGCCCCTTGCTCTGGCCTGGGCACCTTGCGCCGCAACCCCGATCTGAAGTGGCGCCAGTCGCCCAAGTCGGTGCAGGAACTGCAGGCCAAACAGGCGGCCATCCTGGCCAGCGCCTCGCGGCTGCTCAAGCCGGGCGGGCGGCTGGTGTACGCCACCTGCAGCCTGCTGACGGCCGAGAACGAGGCCGTCGCCGAGGCATTTACTGCCGAGCGCGAGGCCGACTTTGCGCCGCTGCCGGCCCAGACAGCGCTTGAAGTGGCGCATGTCGAGCGCGCCGTCGAGCTGACCAGCGGGCCCTATCTGCGGCTGTGGCCGCATATCCATGGCACGGACGGGTTCTTTGCGGCCGTCTGGGAAAGACGCTGAAACGGCAGTCTTCGTCCTGCATCACACTAGAAATCCTGCGGACTCGGCTGTGCCGAGCCGAGGGAGATGCCACCAATCGAGCACAAGCAACGCCCGTTTTGGTAGACACGCACTTACAATCAGCGGGTTTATATCTTCCGATCGGACGCTTCGATGGATCAATTGTGGGTGGCGCATGACGCGCTCGTGGAATGGCTGGCGCACGGCCTGCTCGCCGCATCCTGGTGGCAGGTTCTGCTGATTTCGCTGGGGGCCACGCACATCACGATCGCGGCAGTGACGATCTACCTGCATCGCGCGCAGGCGCATCGCGCGCTGGAGTTGCACCCGCTGGTGTCGCACTTCTTCCGCGGCTGGCTGTGGCTGACCACGGGCATGGTCACCAAGGAATGGGTTGCTATCCACCGCAAGCACCACGCCAAGTGCGAAACGGTCGATGACCCGCACAGCCCGCAGATCTACGGCATCAAGAAGCTGCTGCTTGAGGGCGTGGAGCTCTACCGCGCCGAGTCGCGCGTGGCCGAGACCATGAGCAAGTACAGCCACGGCACGCCCGATGACTGGATCGAACGCAACCTGTACACGCGCTTCTCGTGGCAGGGCGTGGGCCTGATGTTGATCATCGATCTGGCTCTGTTCGGCAGCATCGGCGCCGCCGTCTGGGCGCTGCAGATGGCCTGGATCCCGATCACCGCCGCCGGCATCATCAATGGCATCGGCCACTGGTGGGGTTACCGCAATTTCGAGGCCGCCGACGCGTCGACCAACGTCTCGCCCTGGGGCATCATCATTGGCGGCGAAGAACTGCACAACAACCACCACACGTATCCCACGTCGGCCAAGCTGTCGGTCAAGCCGTATGAGTTCGACATCGGCTGGATGTACATCCGGCTGTTCGAGATGGCCGGCCTGGCCCATGTGCGAAAGACGCCGCCGCGGCTTGAACTGGGCGCCGTCAAGGCGGTGGCCGACGGCCAGACGCTCGAGGCCATCATCGCCAACCGCTACGAGGTCATGGCCCACTACGCCTCTGAGATGAAGCTCGCGGTGGCCGCTGAGTTGGCGCGCCTGAAAGCGCAGGGCGCCGAGAACAGCGCGCGCTGGAGCAACATGCGGCTGGCCAAGGCCTGGCTGCACCGCGACGACGACAAGATCCCCACCGGCGTCAAGCCCAAGCTGGCGCTGGCCTTGGGCGAAAGCCCGAAGCTGGCCAAGCTGGTGGCGATGCGCGAAGAGCTGCGTGCGCTGTGGACGCGCACCAATGTCTCGGCAGATCAGTTGGTGGTCGACCTGCAGGCCTGGTGCCGCAACGCTGAAGACAGCGGCATCGCGGCGCTGCAGGAGTTCTCGCTCAAGCTGCGTGCAGCCCACGCCTGATCCGGCGCCGCGGAGTGCCGCTGCCGAAGCCCGCCCGTTGGCGGGCTTCTTTGTTTTTCGCCGCCTGCTCGTGCTGGCCGCCTGTGCCACGCTGCCCTGCCTGGCCTGGGACGCCGCGTTGATGCAGTCCGCGGCGCAGCGTCTGGGCACACGCGCCGTGTCGGCCCTGCCGCCCTTGCAGGCCATGCTGGCCGCCGCCCAGGCGATGGGCGATGTCGACCGGCTGCGCACCGTCAACCAGTTCTTCAACCAGCGCATCGGCTGGCGCACCGATGCCGAGGTCTGGGGTGTCGACGACTATTGGGCGACGCCGCTGGAGACGCTCGACAAAGGCCAGGGCGACTGCGAGGATTACGCCATCGCCAAGTACGCCAGCCTGCTTGCAGCCGGTACCGCGCCTGACAAGCTGCGCCTGGTCTACGTGCGCGCGCAGTTGCCGCAGCAGGCCGGCGCGCAGGCGCACATGGTGCTCGCCTACTACGCCGAGGCGGGCGCCGAGCCGCTCATCCTGGACAACCTGCGCACCGAGGTGCTGCCGGCGTCGCGCCGCGCCGATCTGGCGCCGGTGTTCAGCTTCAACGCATCGGGCCTTTGGCAAGGCACCGGTGAACAACGTGCGGGCGATCCGCTGGCTCGCTTGTCGCGATGGCGCGATGCCTGGGCCAAGACACGCGAGGAAGGATTTCCATGATGCTGTCCGACACCTGCCATCGTGACCACCGCGGGCGCGCGCCATGACGCTCACCCGTCGCATCGAACTGCTGATCGCCATCGTGCTGCTGCTGGCGCTGGGCGGCAGCCTGGCCTTGCACACGATGGGCGCGCGCTCGGCGCTGCTGTCGCAACTGGAGCTGCGCAACCGCGACGCCGCGGGCGCGCTGGCATTGGCGCTGTCGCAACAGCGCGGCGATCAAGTGGCCATGCAGATCGTCGCGGCGGCGCAGTTCGATCTGGGCCACTACCGGCGTGTCGAGCTCAAGGGTGCAGACGGCAAGCTGCCGATCGACCTGCGCCAAGCACCGCAATCGGCGAAGGCACCCGACTGGTTCGTCGCCGCGCTGCCACTGGCGGCGGGCGCGGGCACGGCGCTGGTCAGCGACGGCTGGCGCGAGATCGGCACGCTGCAGGTCGAAGCCCAGACCGCCTGGGCGCACGAGGCGCTGTGGGATGTCTGCTCGCGCACGGCGGCGCTGCTGGCCCTGCTGGCCTTGGTGGCGGGCACCATCACGGCGCTGGCACTGCGCGCCTGGCAGCGCCCGTTGAAGGCCACCATGGCCCAGGCCCAGGCGCTGGAGCAGGGCCGTTTTGTCGAGGCCAGCGAGCCCCGCCTGCCCGAGCTGCGTGATCTGACGCGCAGCATGAACTCGATGGTGCGGCGCATGCGCGTGGTGTTTGCTGCCCAGGCCGAACAGGTGGCGGTGCTGCAAGAGCAAGCGCAGCTGGATGCCGTCACGGCCTTGCCGCAGCGCCGGCACTTCGTCGGCCGCTTGCACGACCAGCTCAGCGAGCCCGGCGGCCCCGGCGTGGCGGTGATCCTGGTGCGCGTGCTGCGGCTGGAGGCGCTCAACCAGCGCCTGGGTCACGAAGCCACCGACCGCCTGCTCGGCGCCATCGCCAGCCTGCTGCAGACCTATGTAGAGCGCGTGCCAGGCACCTTTGCCGGGCGCCTCAACGGCAGCGAATTTGCGCTCTGCCTGCTGGTGCCGGGCGTGGCCGCCGAGACGGCGCAATCGCTGTTCGGCGCACTCGCGTCGGCGTCGGCCATGCGCGCCGGCAGCGCCGAGATCGCGGTGGGCGCCGTCGACGGCCTGAGCGGCGTGAGCGGCAGCGCCGCGCTGGCTGCTGCCGATGCCGCGCTGGCCCGCGCCGAGAGCGGCGCCGGCTTGGCGGTCGAGCAGTTGGGCGACTCCGCCGCCGACCCAGCCGGCGCCCGTGCCTGGCGCGACCAGATCGCCGCCGCGCTGGACGAGGGCCGCACGCGCATTGCCGAGTTTGCGGTGGTCGACCGCCTCGGCGCGCTCATCCACCTCGAGTGTCCGCTGCGCGTGCAGCTGCGCCCCGAAGGCCCGTTCGAGGCTGCCGCGCGCTGGCTGGCGCTGGCACGTCGCAGCCGCCTGATGCCGCAGGTCGACCTGGTGGCGCTTGATCTCGCACTGGCCGCCATCACGGTCGATCGCCGCCCTCGCGCGGTGAACCTGTGGCTGCCGTCGCTGGCCGAGAGTGGCTTCGTCGCCGATGTCACGCGGCGCCTGGCGGCGGCGCCGGCCGCGGCCGCCCTGCTTTCCGTCGAGTGGGTGGAGAGCGCCCGCCCAAGCGACTGGGCCACACTGGGCGAGACCGTCACGGCCTGGCGCGCTTTCGGCGTGCGCATCGGCGTCGAGCACGCCGGCGCCGCGCCGCAAGAGCTGCCCAAGCTGCAAGAGAGCGGCATCGACTACGTCAAGATCGACTCACGCCACCTGCGCGGCGTGGCGGTGGACGACGCCGTTCGGGCCTATGCGCGCAGCCTGGTGGCGCTGATCCACGGCCTTGGGCTCGTGGCATTGGCCGAAGGCATCTCGGACGCCGACGACCTGGCCACGCTGTGGGTGCTGGGCTTTGACGGCGCCACCGGCCCGGCGGTGTCGGCCGCACGCGGCGAGTTCAACTGATCGAGCCTTCGTGCAGCGCAAACGTGCCAAGGCGTCGGTCGGCGAAGAAGTGCTCGAGCGTCTGGCGCACGGTGCGAAAGGCGATCTCTTCCCAGGGCACCTCGTGCTCGGAAAAGAGTCTCGCTTCAATCGTCTCCGGGCCCGGTGACAGCTTCGCGTCGAGCATGCGGGCGCGGTAGAAGAGATGGATCTGGCCGGCCCGCACGACGTCGATCACCGTGTACAGGCCTTGCAGCTCGACACGCGCGCCGGCTTCCTCGTCGGTCTCGCGCAGTGCCCCGGCCGCACTGGTCTCGCCCATCTCCAAGAAGCCCGCCGGCAGCGTCCACAGGCCGTAGCGCGGCTCGATGGCGCGCCGGCACAGCAGCACTTGATCGCCCCAGACCGGCAGCGTGCCGACGACGTTGATCGGGTTCTCGTAGTGGATCTCGCCGCAGGCCAGGCACACCGCGCGCTCGCGGTTGTCGTCGGGCGGAACACGGTACAGCACCGCGGTGCCGCAGACGCGACAGTGCTGGATTCGGCGGGGCGGATACATCGGCCTCAGTGTACGGTGCAGCGCCGCGGCCGCCATCGCGTGGCATCATCGAAAACCGTCACAAGCCTGTCAGAAAGAGCCCCGAAATGAGCTACGTGATTGTTCCCCCCGCCCTTGTCAGCGTGCCGGTTGCCGGCGGCGGCGAATTCCCCGTCCATCGCATCTATTGCGTGGGTCGCAACTACGCCGAGCACGCGCAAGAGATGGGCTTCACCGGGCGCGAACCGCCGTTCTTCTTCCTCAAGCCGGCCGACACCGCGGTGGCCGTGGCCGACGGCGAAACCGGTGTCATCGACTACCCCAGCTTGACCCACAACTTTCACCACGAGATCGAACTCGTGGTGGCCATCGGCGTGGGCGGCCGGGGCATCTTGGCGGCCGACGCCGCCTCGCACATCTGGGGCTACGCCATCGGCCTGGACATGACGCGGCGCGACCTGCAAGGCGACATGAAGAAGCAGGGCCGGCCCTGGTGCATCGGCAAGGCTTTCGAGCAAAGCGCGCCCATCGGGCCCGTGCACGCCAAGGCGCGGACGGGTGAACTGCTGGGCGGTGAAATTTCGCTGTCGGTCAACGGCGTCATGCGGCAGGTGGGGGACTTGAAGGACCTGATCTGGAACGTCAACGAGACCATCGAGGTGCTCAGCAAGGCCTGGACGCTGCAGCCCGGCGACCTGATCTACACCGGCACGCCGGCCGGCGTGGGTGCCGTGGTCAGCGGCGACGTCATGCAAGGCCGTATCGCGGGGCTGGGCACCCTGACGGTGGCGGTGCGCTGAAAGGGGCCGCGATGGAGCTCTACAACTACTTTCGCTCATCGGCTTCGTACCGGGTGCGCATCGCGCTGGCGCTCAAGGGCCTGGCCTATGACTACAAGCCGGTGCACCTGGCCAAGAACGAGCAGTTCACCGAATCCTACGCAGCCGTGTCGGCGGCACGCCTGGTGCCGCTGCTGGTGGATGGCGAGCACAGCCTGACGCAGTCGATGGCGATCATCGAGTACCTCGACGAGACCCACCCCGAGCCGCCACTGTTGCCGCGCGACGCGATCGGCCGCGCCCGCGTGCGCGCGTTGGCGCTCGACATCGCCTGCGAGATCCACCCGCTCAACAACCTGCGCGTGCTGCGCTACCTGGTGTGCGACCTGAAGATCAACGAAGACGACAAGAACCGCTGGTACCGGCATTGGGTCGAGACGGGTCTGGAGGTCGTCGAGCGGCAACTGGCCGCGCAGCCTGCCACTTTCTGCCATGGCGACGCGCCGACGATGGCCGATTGCATGCTGGTGCCGCAGATCTTCAACGCCCGGCGCTTCGATGCGCGGCTCGAGCACGTGCCGCAGGTGATGCGCGTCTTCGAGGCCTGCATGGCGCTCGACGCCTTCGAGGCCACGCGCCCCGAGCACTGCCCCGACTTCGAGTGACGGCGCTGCTGCGGCCCGACTGGCCGGCGCCTGCGGGCATCGGCGCCGCCATGACGCTGCGCCGTGGCGGTGTCAGCCGCGGCCCGTGGGAATCGCTCAATCTGGGTGGCGCCACGGGTGACGCGCCCCTGGACGTGGCCGAGAACCGCAGGCGCTTGGCGGCGACGCTGGGCGCACGGCCGGTGTGGCTGCGGCAGGTGCATGGGGCCAATGTCTTGCGCCTGACGGCCGCCGATGCCGATGCCGATGCGGACCTGCCCCCGGCGGACGCCGCATGGACCACCGAGCGCGGCCTTGCTTGCGCGGTACTGGTGGCCGACTGCCTGCCGGCGCTGTTCTGTGCCCGCGATGGTCGCGCGGTGGCCGCCGCGCACGCGGGCTGGCGCGGGCTGGCGGCCGGCGTCCTCGAGGCGACCGTCTCTGCGCTCCACCAGGGCGCGGGTGTCGCGCCGCAAGACCTGCTGGTGTGGCTGGGCCCGTGCATCGGGCCGCGGCAGTTCGAGGTCGGCGCCGATGTGCTGCGTGCGTTTGGGCAAGACCCGGATGCGCCCGATGAGCGACGTTTCACGCCGCGGCCACGTCCGGATGGCTCAGCGCGCTGGCTGGCCAATCTGCCGCTGCTCGCACGCGACCGCCTGCGCGCCGCCGGAGTCGTGGTGATTGGCGGCGGCGATCAATGCACCGTCGAAGGCGCCTCAGACTTCTTCTCGTTTCGCCGTGACGGCGTCAGCGGGCGCATGGCCGCCGCCGTCTGGCGCACCTGAGGCGGCGGCTGGGGTCTCGGCCGCGGCGTCCCTTGCCCGCCGTGCCCGCCTGCGCGATGGTGTGCCCAGGATGTACAGGGCGATGCCCAGCGGCATCAGTCCGTACAGCAGCAGCGTGAAGACCGCGCCGAGCACGGTGCCCTGGGTGGACAGGGCCTCGACCAGGGCCATCATCAGGACCACGTAGAGCCAGGCGATTGCGACGATGTACATGCCGTATTGTGAATACAAGTTTCGTATAATGAAAAGCGTAGTTTTCGCGAAGTCATCGCGAAGTCAGCCGCAAGGCGTAAAACGTGAAGCGGTTCACGCAGACCCTGCACTCACGCACGGCCGACATGCACCCGCGAACAGGAGACCCGCAGATGAGCACCCAGCGTAGCGCGAGCGCGCCCCCTACGGCCGAAGCGGTCAATTCAGCCGATGCCTTTGGCACCGCCGTCGGCACCCTCCTCAAGTCGATGTCGGGCTTGAACCTGCCGATGCCGCTGCTTGGGCAGATCCAGGGCGATTACCTCAAGAACGCCACCGAGGTGTGGAACCATGCAATGCAGCGCATGCAGGGCGATGGCGCCGCCAAGTCCGCGCCCATCGGCGACCGCCGCTTCGCGGACGGCGCCTGGTTGGCCAACCCGGCCGCGGCGATGACCGCCGAGATGTACCTGCTCAACGCACGCACCCTCATGCAGATGGCCGAGAGCGTCGATGGCGATGCCAAGACCAAGGGGCGCATCCGCTTTGCCGTGCAGCAATGGGTGGCCGCTGCCAGCCCGAGCAACTTTCTCGCCCTCAACCCCGAGGCCCTGCAAAAGGCCTTGGACACCCGGGGCGAGAGCATCGCCGTCGGCATGCAGCATCTGCTGGAAGACCTGCAGAAGGGCCACGTCTCGCAGACCGACGAAAGCGTGTTCGAGGTGGGCCGTAACGTGGCCACCACCGAGGGCAGCGTGGTCTTCGAAAACGACTTCTTCCAGCTCATCGAATACAAGCCGCTGACGGCCAAGGTGCACGAGCGGCCGTTCCTGTTTGTGCCACCGTGCATCAACAAGTTCTACATCCTCGACCTGCAGCCCGAGAACTCGGTCATCCGCTACACCGTCGAGCAAGGTCACCGCACCTTCGTGATGAGCTGGCGCAACCCCGACGAGGCGATGGTCGACAAGACCTGGGACGACTACATCGAGCAAGGGCCCATCACCGCCATCCGCACCGTGCAGGCGATCAGCGGGCAAGAGACGATCAACACGCTGGGCTTCTGCGTCGGCGGCACCATCCTGGCCACGGCACTGGCGGTGCTGGCGGCGCGCGCAGAGCAGCCCGCGCACAGCGTCACCCTGCTCACCACGCTGCTCGACTTCGACAGCACCGGCATTCTCGATATCTTCATCGACGAGGCCGCGGTGCAATTGCGTGAAGCGACCATCGGCGCCGACGCACCCCGCGGCCCCGGCCTGCTCAAGGGCCAGGAACTGGCCACCGTCTTCAGCTTCTTGCGCCCCAACGACCTGGTGTGGAACTACGTCGTGGGCAACTACCTCAAGGGCGAGACGCCGCCACCCTTTGACCTGCTGTACTGGAACGGCGACTCGACCAATCTGCCCGGCCCCATGTACTGCTGGTACCTGCGCCACACCTATCTGCAAAACGAGCTGAAGAAGCCGGGCGCGCTGACGGTGTGCGGCGAGTTGGTGGATCTCGGCAAGATCGAGGCACCCGTGTTCGTCTACGGCTCGCGCGAGGACCACATCGTGCCCTGGACCGCAGCCTACGCCTCGGTGCCGTTGTTCAAGGGCAAGCGCAAGTTCGTGCTGGGCGCCAGCGGCCACATTGCGGGCGTCATCAACCCGCCGGCCAAGGGCAAACGCAGCCACTGGACGCACGACAAGACGCCGGCCACGGCGCAGGCCTGGTTTGATGGCGCCACAGAGCACGCCGGCAGCTGGTGGCCGGTGTGGTCCGATTGGCTCAAGCCACAAGGCGGCAAGCTGGTGGCGGCACCCAAGTCGCCTGGCAGCGCCAGGTTCAAGGCCACCGAGCCCGCACCGGGCCGCTACGTCAAGGCCAAGGCCTGAGACACTCGCAATCGCAGTCCCCCCTCACGACAACCCAGGAGACAAAAAAATGGCTCAAAAACTCGCGTACGTCACCGGCGGCATGGGCGGCATCGGCACCGCCATCTGCCAACGCCTTCACAAGGAAGGCTTCAAGGTCATCGCCGGTTGCGGCCCCAGCCGCGACCACGTGAAGTGGATCGGCGAACAGGCGGCGCTGGGCTACACCTTTCATGTCTCGGTGGGCAATGTCGCCGACTGGGACAGCACCGTCGTGGCCTTCACCAAGGCCACGGCCGAACATGGCCCGGTAGACGTGCTGGTCAACAACGCCGGCATCACCAAGGACCGCATGTTCCTGAAGATGTCGCCCGAGGATTGGAAGGCGGTCATCGACACCAACCTCAACAGCATGTTCAACGTCACCAAGCAGGTGGTGCCGGGCATGGTCGAAAAGGGCTGGGGCCGCATCATCCAGATCAGCTCGGTGAATGGCGAGAAGGGCCAGGCCGGCCAGACCAACTACTCGGCGGCCAAGGCCGGCATGCACGGCTTCACGATGGCGCTGGCGCAAGAGATGGCGGCCAAGGGTGTGACCGTGAACACCGTGAGCCCGGGCTACATCGGCACCGACATGGTTCGCGCCATCAAGCCTGAAGTGCTGGAGAAAATCATCGCCACCATTCCGGTCAAGCGCCTGGGCACGCCAGAAGAGATCGGCTCGATCTGCGCCTGGCTGGCGGGCGAGGACTCGGGCTTCACGACCGGCGCCGACTTCTCGTGCAACGGCGGCCTGCACATGGGCTGAGAAGCCTGCAGAGCCGGCGCTGCCGGCTACAGGTGGGCGTAGCGGCCGGGGCGGTGATTGACGGCGAGTGCGAAGTTCAGCGCAGCCGCCCCCAGCACGCTCAGCGCTGACTGCTGCCAACTCAGCCAAGGGGTGGCGGCGAGCAGCACAGCCAAGTCGATCGCCAGTTGCACATGCCCTGCCCGCCAGCCACGGTGCTCCTGCAGCCACAGCACGAGCACGTTGAAGCCGCCCAGGCTGGCATGGTGCCGGAACAGGATCAACATGCCTGCGCCCATCAGCAGTCCGCCGCCCAGCGCCGCGAAGACCGGCTGCACGTGCTGCAGCACCAGCAGCGTCGGCAGCAGTTCGGTCAGCGTGGCCAGCAGCGCCACGGCCGCAACCGTCTTCAGCGTGAAGCGCCGCCCCATGCGTCGCCACGCCATTGCATAGAACGGCAGGTTGATGGTGAAGAAGGCCGCACCGAAGGGCAGCGCGGTCGCATAGTGGACGATCAAGGCCAGCCCGGCCGTGCCGCCGGTCACCAGGCCCGCGTGACGGAACAGCGCCAGGCCGAGGGCGACGAACAGGGTGCCGGTGACGAGGGCCTGCGCGTCGTCGAACAGGCCGTGGCGCGGCACCGGTGCCGCGTTCACTGGCTGCCACCGATGAAGTACTTGATGACGCCCTTGGCCACGAAGCCGACGAGGCCAAAACCCAGCGCCAGAAAGAGCACGAAGGTGCCAAAGCGCCCGGCCTTGGATTCGCGCGCCAGCTGAAAGATGATGAACACCATGTACAGCATGAACGCGCCGACGCCGAAGCTCAGCCCGAACTGCGCGATCTGCTCTTCGGTGTAGCCGAACATCAGGTCCCGCCGATGTCGCCCGCTGGCTCGACCAGGTCGCGATAGGCGTGCCAGCTGGCGTGTGCCAGCCACGGCACGACGACCACCAGGCCCAGCATCAGCGTGGCCATGCCGATCAGCGTCAGCCCCACGATCAGCGTGGCCCACACCGCCATCGTCACCGGGTTGATGAGCGTGGCGCGCACGCTGGTGGCTACGGCCGTGAGCACACCGTGCGGCCGATCGAGCAGCATCGGGATGGCGACCACGCTGGAGGCAAACATCGGTGCCGCCAGCACGCTGCCCAGCATCAGCCAGGCCTCGAAGACGTGCGAGTGATCGCTCAGCACGACGACGCGCAGGAAGTCGGCCGGGCTGTTGACCGGCGCGCCGGCGAAGGCCGTGATCAGTGCCGCCGAGGTCAGCACCCAGCCGGTGCCGGCCAGCGCCAGCAGCAGGCCGAAGCGCACCAGCCGGCCGTCGCCCGCACGCCAGACGGCCAGTGCGCCGGCCAGGCCGATGCGTTGCCCGGACTCGATGCCGCGGCTGATGGCGTACAGGCCGGTGGCCAGCAGCGGCGCCACGAGCAGGAAGCCGCTGAAGGCGCCGGCCAGCAGCCAGAAGCGGTCGCGTGCGACGGCCAACAGCGCGGCGCCGAAGAGCGCCGACACCAGCCCGTGCAGCAGCCCGGCCAGCGGGCTGCGCAGCAGGTCAGCCCAGCCCAGGGCCAGCCAGCGCAGCGGCTGGCGTGGCGAGATCGAGCGCACGCGGGGCGCGTGGTCGGCAGGCGGGGGTGACGCAGAGGGCATGGTGGGCGGTGGATGCAGGGGCGCCGCCAGTGTAGGCAGCGCCCGGCGGCGGGGCTTGACGACGGTCAGGGCGGGCGCAGACGCGGAACAAGCCGCACCGGCCGCATCGGCCGCAAGGGCCGCACCGGCCGCGTTGGCGTGGGTCAGCGGCCGAGCAGACCCTGCGCCGCCGCCTGCAGCGCAGCCGGCCCGCCATCGCCCAGGCTGACGCTGGCCAAGCCGTCGAGCGCACCGTAGCTGCGCTGCAGCGAGCGCTCGTACAGCGGGTCGTAGTGCTGCGACATCAGCTCGCCGAAGACCTCGGCCCATTGGCCGGCGCGCGCCTGCGCCTGCCAGCGCTCGACGTTGGCGCGGCCGCGCAGTTCAGTCAGCGCCGCGATGCGCTGGCAGAACTCTTCGGGCGCCGCGGCGAAGAAGCCGTAGTCGGCCAGCAGCAGTTGCACGCGGGCGGTGTCGTCCATCGCCACCTGCACGATGCTGCCGTGCTCGCGCATGCGGCGCAGCAGCGCCTCGGGCACCGTGAGGCGGCCGATGCGGGCGCTTTCGCTTTCGACGAACACCGGGCGCGCCGCGTCGAAGCCGCGCAGCGCCTGCCAGACCTGGGTGTCGAAGCGCTTCTGTGCCGGTTGCGGCTGCCCATGCAAGCCACCGAGCACCGTGCCGCGGTGGCAGGCCAGCGCCTCCAGGTCGAGCACCTGCGCGCCAGCCGCGTGCAGTGCGTGCAGCAGCCGTGTCTTGCCGCTGCCGGTGCGCGCGGCCAGCACGCGAAAGTCGTGCCGCTCTGGCAGGGTGGCCAGCTCGGCGCTGACGACGGCGCGAAAGGCCTTGTAGCCGCCCGCGAGCTGCGCCGTGCGAAAGCCGATCTGCGACAGGAACCAGGCCAGGCTGCCCGAGCGCTGGCCGCCACGCCAGCAGTAGACCAGCGGCCGCCATTCGCGCGGCTTGTCGGCCCCTTCGCGCTCGACATGGGCGGCGATGTTGCGCGCCACCATCGCCGCGCCCACCTTGCGTGCCTGCAGCGCCGACACCTGCTTGTACAGCGTGCCGACGATGCGGCGCTGGTCGTCGTCGAGCACGGGCCAGTTGACGGCGCCGGGCAGGTGGTCTTCGGCGAACTCGGCGGGTGATCGCGCGTCGATCACGGTGTCGTGCGGCGCCGCCTCCGCTGTCGCGTCTGCGGCGCTGACCTGCTGCAGGCTCATCGCGCGGCCTGCGGCCTGGTCATGCCGGCGCCGCCACCGCGTCGAGCAGTTCGGTCTCGATCTGCAACTGCGCCCGAGACTTCTGCAGCTCGGGCCCGTCGATCAGGAAGGTGTCTTCCACGCGCTCGCCCAGGGTGCTGATCTTGGCGAGCTGCAGGTTGACATGGTGCCGCGCCAGCACACGTGCGATGGCGTAGAGCAGGCCGGTGCGGTCGCTGGCCGACACCGCCAGCAGCCAGCGCTGGGCGCGCTCGTCGGGTGCCAGCGAGACCCGCGGCGTGACTGGAAAGCTGCGCACGCGGCGTGACACGCGGCCGCTGCGCGGCTCGGGCAGCGGGCCGTCGGAGGCCAGCGCCTGGGTGGCCTGGGTCTCGACCAGCGAGATCAGGTCGCGGTACTTGAAATCGCCTTCGCCGACATGCGCTTCGGGCCAGCCGCGGATGGCCACGACCTGGAAGGTGTCGAGCGCATAGCCGGCGCGCGTGGTGTGGATCTTGGCGTCCTGGATGCTGAAGCCGGCGCTGTCGAAGTAGCCGCAGATGCGCGCGAAGAGGTCGGGCCGGTCGGGCGTGAAGACCAGCACCTGCAGGCCGTCGCCCACTGAAGAAGGCCGCGCGCTTACCACCGGCACTGCGGTGGCGATGTGGCGCCACAGCGTGCGCGCATGCCATGCGATGTCGGCGGCGTCGTGGCGCGCGAAGTAGCTCACCTCGAGCGTCTTCCACAGCGGCTCTTCGGTGCCGGGCAGCGCCGAGTGCAGCGCCAGGTTCTGACGTGCCTCTTGCTTGCGCGCCTCGATCTCGGCGTCGAGGTTGGGCTGCGCGCCGCCCAGCGCGCGCAGCGTCAGGCGGTAAAGGTCTTCCAGCAGCTTGCCCTTCCAGGCGTTCCACACCTTCGGGCCCGTGCCGCGGATGTCGGCCACCGTCAGCAGGTACAGCGCACTCAGCCGGCGCGGCGTGCCGACCTGGCGCGCAAAGGCGGTGATGACGTCGGCGTCCGACAGGTCTTCTTTCTGCGCGATGCGGCTCATCGTGAGATGGTGTCGCACCAGGAACTCGATCAGCTGGGCGTCGTCGCGCGCTATGCCGTGCTCGCGGCAGAAGCGTCGCGCCTCGGTGGCGCCGAGATCGGAATGGTCGCCACCGCGGCCCTTGGCCACGTCATGGAAGATGGCCGCCACGTAGAGCAGCCAGGGCGCGTCCCACTGGCTGGCCAGTTGCGAGCAGAACGGGTACTCGTGCGCGTGCTCGGGGATGAAGAAGCGGCGCACGTTGCGCACCACCATCAGGATGTGCTGGTCGACCGTGTAGACGTGGAACAGGTCGTGCTGCATGCGCCCCACGATGCGCCTGAAGACCCACAGGTAGCGCCCCAGCACGCTGGTCTGGTTCATCAGCCGCAGCGCATGCGTCAGGCCCTGCGGCTGGCGCAGGATGGCCATGAACAAGTCGCGGTTGACGGGGTCGCGCCGGAAGCTGGCGCCCATCACCGTGCGCGCGTTGTACAGCGCTCGCAGGGTGCGCGCCGACAGGCCCTGCAGCCCGGGCGTTTGCTCGAAGACCAGAAAGGTCTCCATGATGGCGTGCGGGTTCTCGAGGTAGAGATCGTCGCGCGCCACTTCGAGCATGCCCGCGCGGTCAAAGAAGCGCGGCGTGATCGGCCGCATCGGCGTGGTCTCGGAGCCGTTGACGCGCTCCTCGATGTTGAGCATCAGGATCTGGTTGAGCTGGGTCACCGCCTTGGCGGCCCAGTAGTAGCGGTGCATCAGCGCCTCTGAGATGCGCTGGCCGCTCTTGTCCAGGTGGCTGTCCTTGTAGCCGAAGCTGGCCGCCACGGCGGTCTGCAGATCGAACACCAGGCGGTCTTCACGGCGGCCGGCCACGCAGTGCAGGCGGGCACGAATGAGCTTGAGCATGCCCTCGTTGCGCACCAGTTGCGCGGCCTCGAAGGGCGTGATCAGGCCCTTGGCCGCCAGCTCGCTCCAGGTGCGGCCCAGGCCGGCGGCGCGCGCCACCCAGATCACCACCTGCAGGTCGCGCAGGCCGCCGGGGCTTTCCTTGCAGTTGGGTTCGAGTGCGTAGGGCGTGCCTTCGTACTTGACGTGGCGCTGGCGCATCTCGAGCGTCTTGGCGCGCAGATAGGCGCGCGGGTCCATCGCGGCGTCGTGGGCCTTGCGCAAGCCGTTGAACAGGCGGCGCGCGCCGCACACCAGGCGCGACTCGAGCAGCGCAGTCTGCACCGTCACGTCGCGTGCCGACTCGGCCAGGCATTCTTCGGTGCTGCGCACCGACGAGCCAATCTCCAGCCCGATGTCCCAGCAGGCGGTGACAAAGCCGGCCACCACATTGCGCGTGGCCTCGTCCGGCTCGGCCGGCCCGTTCGTCCCGTTCGGTAGCAGCACCAGCACGTCAACGTCAGAGTGAGGAAACAGCTCGCCGCGGCCGTAGCCGCCCACGGCCACCAGCGCCATGGTGGCGGGCATGCCCGTGTCGGCCCACAGCTCGGTTAGCGTGGCGTCGACGTGGCGCGTCAGCGCGCGCACCAGGCGCGTGGCCGCCGGCGCGGTGGCGCGGGCGTGGGTGAAGTGTTCGAGCAGCGCCGCCTTGCCGTCGCGGAAACGCGCGCGCAATGCGGCCACGCTGCCCGGCGCGCGGCGGGTGGCCTCGGCAGCCGCAGGCATCGGATCAGCCGGCGATGGCCAGCGCGCTCGCCGTCGTGCTGCCGTAGCCGGCCGGCGCGAAGTCGGGCGCGCTGGGGCTGCCGGCCGACACCGTGAGCACCTCGTAACCGGTCTCGGTGACGAGCACGGTGTGCTCCCATTGCGCCGACAGAGAGCGGTCGCGCGTGACGATGGTCCAGCCGTCGTAGGGGCGGTTGCCGCGGCGGTCTTCCTTGATCTCGCGGCGGCCGGCGTTGATCATCGGCTCGATCGTGAAGATCATGCCCGGCACCAGCTCTTCAAGCGTGCCCGGCCTGCCGTAGTGCAGCACCTGCGGCTCTTCATGAAAGCGCGCGCCGACGCCGTGGCCGCAGAACTCGCGC
>JANPMR010000025.1:0-2430 GCA_031427055.1 Rubrivivax sp. | reverse complement strand
TTCGTATTTCCCGCAGTTCGCCGATGATCCGGTCAGCCCGCGACTGCCGGACCCCCGGCGCGAACCGCCGGCATCGTCGAACGTCGACGCAACAAGGCGATCACTCCGCTGAGCACCACGCCCAGAACAATGAGGAGTGCGCTGCCGATGGCCCAAACCACCCAGACCACCACCGACAGTCCGCCCGCCAAGGCGGGTGCCCATCCCAACACGGCTTCGAGGGCCGGCGTGAAAGCCGAGAGCATTGAAGCAAGCGCGGGAGCGAACTCGGGCGGCACCCAGGGCGCAAGCCAATCCGGCAGGTGCAAGGCCTCTATCGCCCCCGAAGATCCCGCCAGGACGCCCGCGCTCGAGACCGTCCATGCCGTGACCGCGTGGAATGCCCAGGCTGCGAGCGACCAGAGCGCGAGAAGGCTGAACACCACAAACCAGCCAAGTGCGTAGAACATGATCACTTCCTCTTTAGTTGAGCCACGGCAGCCGCTAGTGTTCAGCGGTTCGAGATTCGAAGAAACCAGTTCCGGTCAGACTTAGACTTCTGTTTTCCCGATGTGAGATCAGCATGCTCAACTACCGCCATCTGTACTACTTCTGGGTGGTCACCAAGGAAGGCGGGTTCGCCCGCGCGGCCGAGCGGCTGGACATGGCGGTGCAGACCATCAGCGCCCAGGTGAGGGGAGCTCGAGAAAGCACTTGGCCACCAATTGCTCAAGCCGGCCGGCCGCGGGGTGGCCATGACCGAGGCGGGCCAGGCCGCCTTCGCCCGCGCCGAGGAGATCTTCCAGCTCGGCCAGGTCATCCCCGACGAAGTGCGCGAAGCGGCCAGCGCCAAGGTCGCCCGGTTGGCCGTCGGCATGTCGGACGGCATTTCCAAGCTGGCCGCGCACGCGTTGCTGGAGCCCGTGCTGGCCACACCATCGTTGCGGCTGGTGTGCCACGAAGGCGAATTCGAGCAACTGCTGGCCGAATTGGCGCTGCATCACCTTGACCTGGTCCTGGCCGGGCAGCCGGCACCGCGCAACCCGAACCTTCGCCTGACGAGCGAGCGGCTGGTCGCATCGCCAGTCGATTGGTACGGGCCCGCCGCCTATGTGCACAAGGCCGATGTGGACCAGTTCCCGCAATCGCTCAACCGCTTGCCGGTACTGCTGCCCACCGGCCACTCGGCGCTGCGCCCGACCCTGGATCGCTGGTTCGAGGCCCAGGGATTGCGGCCCCGCATCGTCGGCGAGTTCGAGGACAGCGCGCTGCTGGCGGTGTTTGCCGCCCGCGGGCTGGGGGTGTTTCCGGTCAGCCGCCTTGGCGCGAGTGACGTGGGCTTGATGCGCGGGCTGCGTTTGCTCGGGCGCTGCGATGACGTGAAGGAAGAGATCCACGCCATCCGCTCACGCCGCGGGCAACATCACCCTCTTGTGCTGCAGGTGGTGGCTGCGGCGCGCCCTTGAACGCGCTTGAGTGGCTTCGCGGTCAGGCGGCGCGGCGGCGCGCCGATGCCGGTGCGCTTGACTCCTCACCATCGACCAGCTGCCAATGGTGCCGGGCGGCCTCCACGACCACGGTTTCGCCGTCCGCCAGGTGGCCGTCTGCCCGCGCGGCGGCCAGCGACAAGCGCAGCACCGTCCTGCGCAGCGCCGGATCCGAGATCTCGGCCATCAATGACGCCAGGCTGCTGTCATCGACCTTGTCCATCAGCGAACCTGACTCGTATCCGCCAGCCAGCAGGTCTTCGCACAGCGTGTGAACGATGTGCGGCAGGAGATGGGGCTCCAGACCCAGCTCACGCTCGGCGCCCAGTTGCTTGAGGATGTCGAACTCGGAGCTGCACACGTGACCATCGGAGATGAGAACCAGCGCGACGATGCGCGCGGCGGCTTCGGGGCTGTTGCGGGGATAGGAACGCATTGCAAACGGCTTTCATGAGATGCCTCGGTGATGCACGCCGTCGTTTGCCGCAGAGGGACTCCAAGTCGGCGCATCCAAAGGCCCATGATGAAGCACGCCTCATGCTCTGGCGGGCCAGACTTCGGTGACCGTGTTGCGCGTGAAGGCCCGGTGCGTATCGGTGAAGTCCCACTGCTCGATGAGGCAACGGCCCTTGCCCGCTTCGTCGCCCCAGCGCAGCAGGTTCACCGAGTTCGGCACGTCCCTGCGCACGCGCGAAGAAACCGCCGTGCCCGCCTGCACCGCCCACATCGGCCGCGCCAGGCCGTGCAAAGCCATCACGTAGGGCAGGTGGATGTGCCCGCCCATGACGAGGTCGGCGCCAGCGGCGGCCCAGCGCTGCAATGCCGCTTCGTGCCCGCGCAGCCGGTTCGGCACGTCTTCGGCGCGCGTCACGGCCACCGGCTGGTGCACCACCACCAAGCGCAGCTGCGTGGCCCCGGCGCCCTCGAGTGTCCGGGCCACGCGGTCGATCTGATGCGCCGACAC
>JANPMR010000024.1:0-7938 GCA_031427055.1 Rubrivivax sp. | reverse complement strand
GCGCTGGCGCCAGGCGAGGTCTGGCACCAGGAGAGCGTCATCGGCAGCGTCTTCGCGGCGCACTACGAGCGCGCTGACGCGGGCCGCGTGCTGCCCTTCATCCACGGCCGCGCCCACGTGACGCTGGATGCCACCGTGGTGTTCGACGACAGCGACCCTTTCACATGGGGCCTTTGAGCACGACATGACGCCGCTGGGCGCCGACGAGTCGGGCTGCAACTGGCTGGTCATCGGCGCCGGCGTCGTCGGCCTGTGCACGGCGCTGCGGCTGCGCCAGGCCGGCCACGGCGTGACGCTGATCGACCGCGGCGGCATCGCCGCCGAGGCCAGCCGCGGCAACGCGGGCGCGCTGGCCTACAGCGACATCTTGCCGCTGGCGTCGCCAGGCATCCTGCGCCAGGCGCCGCGCTGGCTGCTCGATCCACTGGGGCCGCTGTCCTTGCCGCCGGCCTACCTGCCGCGCATCCTGCCCTGGCTGTGGCGCTTCTGGCGTGCCAGCCAGCCGGCGCAGGTGGCGGCCAGCACGCGCGCCCAGGCCGCGCTGATGCGGCTGGCGGAGCGTGAGACGGCGAGCCTGCTGCAATCGATCAACGCGCTGGATCTGCTGCACACCGACGGCAACCTGCAGCTCTACGAAAGCGACGCCGAGTGGCGCGCGTCGCTGCCCGGCTGGCAGCTACGAGCCGATCACGGCGTGGCCTTCGAGCACCTGCACGGCGCGCCCGCACTGGCGGCCTTGCAGCCTGGGCTGTCGCCAGCGCTCGTGGCCGCCACCTTCGTGCCGGGATGGCAGCGCATCGAAGATCCCTTGCTGCTGTGCCAGCGCGTGGCACAGGCCTTCGAGCAGCTGGGCGGCCGGCTTCGGCTGGGCGACGCCAAGGCGCTGCGTGCGGGCGCCGACGGCATCGACGTGCCGCTTGCCAGCGGCCAGACGCTGCGCGCCAGCCGCGTGGTCGTCGCCAGCGGGGCCTGGTCCCACCACCTGGCGCGCACGCTGGGCGACCGACTGCCGCTGGAGACCGAGCGCGGCTACAACACCACGCTGCCACCGGGTGCCTTCGACCTGCGGCGGCAGCTCACCTTCGGCGGCCGCGGCTTCGTGGTCACGCCCATCGGCCGCGGCGTGCGGGTGGGCGGCGCCGTCGAACTGGGCGGCCTGAGTGCGCCACCCAACTACCGCCGCGCCGACGCCCTGCTAGCGCATGCGCGCCGTTTCCTGCCCGCCCTGGACGTCACCGGAGGCACGCAGTGGATGGGCTATCGGCCGTCCTTGCCCGACTCCTTGCCGGCCATCGGCGCGGCGCCGTCCGACGCCCGCGTGGTCTACGCCTTCGGCCACGGCCACCTGGGCTTGACGCAGGCCGCAGCCACCGCGGCACTGGTGGTGGACGTGGCGGCCGAACGCGCAACGTCGGTCGACCTGGCGCCGTTCAGCCCGGCGCGGTTCGGCCCGGGCTCAGGCTGAGCCGTCGACGCCGCCCACGGAGCCGCGATGCGGCGTCAATAGACGCCGACGCCTCTGCGGTAGCGCTCGGCGCGTTCGGTGTCGTAGGCTCTGGCGTCGAACGTCTCGCCCTGGATGGCGCGGTGCACTTGGCCGCCGGTGGGCATGCTGCGGGGATCGACGAAGCGCCCTGCATCCCACAGCTGCGAACGGATGAAGGCCTTGGAGCACTGGGTGTAGGCCTCGTCGATGTCGACCAGGATGCCCAGCACCGGCGGCTTTCCTTCGACGCTGGACGGGGCGAGCAGGTCGGCGTCGGTCGTCAGGGTCGCGCGGCCATTGACCCGGAAGGTGTCCGTGACGCCGGGCACCACGAAGAGCATGCCGATGTGCGGGTTGGCCAGGATGTTGCGCAGGGAGTCCGCCAGGCGGTTGCCCGGGCGCTCGGGCACGAGCAGGGTGCGGTCGTCGAGGGCTCGCACGAAACCGGGCGGGTCGCCGCGCGGGCTGAGGTCGCAGCGCCCCTGCAGATCGCTCGTGGCGATGCAGACGAAGGGCGAGCGCTCGACGAACTGACGTGTCATCGGGTTGAGGCGGTCGCTGATCTTGGCGCAGGTCAGCGCCGCCGGTTCGCCGATGAGGGCGCGCAACTGTGCCTCGGTGCCGATGACCTGCGAGGTGAGCGCGTGAGCAGTGGAATGGGCCATGGGGCTCCGATCGACGGGGTTGGCGTGGCACATTCTGCGGCAGGTCGAGGCGCCGCCTCGCGCGCTCGGACCCCGTTCTCCGCGCCCAGCGCCTGCCGCCTGTCAGACTTCGAACACCGCGCCCGTTGGCGCAGGAGACCGACATGAGCGCTGCTGCCCCGCAATGGGCCATCCTCTACCCCGGCGACCGTGGCGCACGGGATCGGGCCGACGGGGCCTTGAGCCGCTTCGCCCCGCTCTTCGAGGCCTGCGGGCTCGCCGGCATCGAGGTCGAGCCGGCCGTGTACCACGATGACTTCTGCGACGAGGTCGAGGCCCAGTTGCTGCGGCTGCGCGGTGTGCTGGTCTGGCACAACCCGATCGAGGAGGGCCGCACCCGGCAGCGCCTGGACGCCATGCTTCGGCGCGTCGCCGACCGCGGCGTCTTCGTGAGCGCCCATCCGGACACGATTCTCAGGATGGGGACCAAGGACGTCCTTGTCGAGGTGCGGGACCTGCCGTTCGGGTGCGATGCGCACCGTGTGGGCTCGGTCGAGCAGCTCAGCGCCGAACTGCCGCAGCGGCTCGCGCGCGGGCCGCGCGTCCTCAAGCAGCATCGCGGGCACAGCGGCATCGGGGTCTGGCGTGTCGCGCAGGAGAGCGCCGAGACCTTTGCCGTGCGGCACGCACAACGCGGCGCGCAGGAGGAGCGCGGTCCGTTTTCGCTGGTGCTCGAGCGGCTGGCTCCGTACTTTGCCGACGGCGGTCACATGGTTGACCAGGCCTGGCAGCCGCGGCTTGCCCAAGGCATGGTGCGCGCCTACCTCGTCCGCGACCGGGTGGCCGGGTTCGGTCACCAGCTGGTGAACGCGCTGTATCCGGCCGCGCCGGGCGAGCCCGCGCCTCAACCCGGCCCCAGGCTCTACAGCGGCCCGGACGACCCACGCTTCCAGCGCCTGCGCGAGTCGCTCGAGGGCGAGTGGGTCGACCTGCTCGCGCGCCGGTTGGCCATCGGAAAGAGCCGACTGCCGGTCCTGTGGGACGCCGACTTCATGCACGGTGAGGCGGATGGAAGCTACGTGCTTTGCGAGATCAATGTCAGCAGCGTCGCACCCTATCCGGAGTCTGCCAATCAGGCGATCGTCGCGACCATCCGATCAATGCTGGCAGCACCGTAGCCGCCGTGTGCCAGCCGGGCGTCCGACCTGCGTGCCATGCACTGACGCGTGCAGTTCTGTCGCGCGCATCGGCAGTTCGTCGCGAGCCGCTTGAAATGCGTGGGCGCAGCGCTAATCTCAGGTCACTGATGGCCAGTTTGTTGGGAGAAGCAGCATGAGCATGAGCGAAGAACTGGGTCGACTGGGTGCCTTGCACGAGCGCGGCGTGCTTTCGGACGAGGAATTCGCGCGCGCCAAGGCGCGCGTGCTCGGCGGCGCGCCCGAGGTCACCGCGCCGGCCCTGATGGCGGTCAACGCGCTGCGTCGCAGCCGCGACGACCGCTGGCTGGGGGGCGTGTGCGGAGGCATTGCACGCGCCACCGGTGTCGAGAGCTGGCTGTGTCGCCTGCTGTTCGCGATGCTGGCGTTGTGCGCTGGAACGGGCGTCCTGGTCTACCTGCTGATGTGGATCCTGATCCCGGCAGACCCGCTGATCCCCGGGCGCGCGTCGGGACATCCGCAGGCCGGTTGAGGCACCGGCTCGGCGGCAGGGACAAGGTCAAGCGAAGCCGAAGTTGCCGGCACCGGGCCGTTCGGTCCGTATGCCGGAGGTCGGCTTCATGGCGTGTTTGCGAACGGGGGCTGCCGGCCATTTGCGGGTACTGGCGTGCGGCTGGTTTGGAGCAGGTCAGTTGAAGATCCTGACCTGGCTGGGATCTGCGGCGTGTTCGATCTGGTCCTGGAGCACTGCCCGAACTGCGGCGGTGAACTGAAGATCATCGCGGCGATCCTGCGGGGTGAGCCCGGACGTAAACGGTCCTGAGGACCGTTTACGCCTGGCGAACGCCAGGGCCTCTGTGCCCTGGCAGCCGGTGATCGAGAAGATCCTCATGCACCTGGGCTTGCAGGCCGACTGTGGACGCAGGAGCGCGCCTGCGCGCGGTCCTGCGCCTCAGGAGGGGCTCGCGCCTGCAAGGCCGCGCGCCGCCTCGTGCTCCGGCCCGTGGCCAGGCGCTGCAAGCGGCCTGACGACAAGGGATAACCCGCAGACGCTGCCCAAGACGGACGATTTCCGCATGGGCTGGCAACGCTCAACAGGTCTCGGCCAGCTCCAAACCCCGACTCAAGCGCGTCGGGTGCCGTATTCGGGGTGCCATGGGGGAGGAAAGTGCGCGTTTGAAAATCCTGTCCTCTGCCCTACGAGGCAGCGTGCGAGATGGAGGTCGAGCTGGCGATCGGCCTGCGCGAAAGCGGCTATGGGGTGCGGCAGGCCTGAGCTTGAGCGGGCACAATGCGCCGCCAGCCACCAGGCCCATCAGACGGCGCAGACCGCCGGCCGCGCAACCAGGTGTGTTGGCTTTCGATTCAGGGGAGTCACGATGAAGTCCAATGGTCTCGTTCGGATGGTCTTTGCCGCGGTGCTGGCGATCTGCGGCCTCGGCGCGGCAACGCAGGCGAGCGCACAGCAGCCTTTGCGCATCGGCACGGGGGGCACGGGGGGAACCTACTACCCGGTCGGCACCGTGATCGCCGCCATCGTGTCGCAGCCGGACAAGATCGTGGCCACGGCGCAGGCCAGCAATGGCTCCCTGGGCAACGTGATTGCCGTCACCAGTGGTGCCCTCGAGACGGGTTTCAGCCAGGCCGATGTGGCTGCCTGGGCCAGAAACGGCACCGGCATCTTCGAAGGCCGCCGCAGCCTGCCGGGCCTGCGCCTGATTGCCAATCTGTATCCGGAAAGCATGCACATCGTGGTGCGCAAGGATTCGGGCATCAAGACCGTCGCCGACCTGAAGGGCAAGCGCGTCGCCCTGGATGAGCCCGGCTCGGGCACCCTGGTCGGGGCTCGGCAAGTGCTCGCGGAATACGGCTTGAAGGAAACCGATATCCAGCCCGAGTACATCAAGCCCAATCAGGCCGGCAACAAGCTGGTCGCGGGAACCCTGGATGCGTTCTTCTTCTTCGGCGGCGCGCCCGCCGCGGCGATTGCCGACCTGGCGAGTGGTGGCCTGGGCATTGCGCTGCTTGCGATCGATGGGCCCCCTGCCGATCGCCTGCGCGCCAGCAGTCCTTTCTTTCAAGTCGATGCGATCCCGGCGGACACCTACAAGGGCGTTGCGGCCGTCCAGACGCTGGCCGTCGGCGCGCAATGGGTCACCAGCGACAAGCTCAGTGCCGACCTGATCTACGAGGTCACCAAGTCGCTCTACAGCGAAGCCGGGCAGAAGGCGCTGGCCGCCGGGCATCCCAAGGGCAAATTCATCACCCTGGGCAACGCCGTCAAGGGGGCTGGCATTCCGTTTCATCCCGGCGCCGAGCGCTTCTATCGCGAAGTCGGGGCGCTGAAGTAGCATGAAATTCCGTCTGCGCTTCGGGCCGGCAGTGCTGTCGGTCCTGACCGGGCTTGTGATCACGGCCTTCGTGGTCTACAGCCTGGTCCGCGAGCGCGACACCGCCATCGAGGTGGCCCGATCGGAGACCCAGAACTTCACCAACGTGCTGGAAGAGCACGCGCGCCAGTCCCTGCGACGGATCAGCACCACGATCGTGCAGGCCGATGCGGTTTGGCTGCAAGCGCGCGCTGCGGGCAACAGCCCGGCGCAGATCGCTGCACGCCTCAGAGAGCTGTTGCCGCAGGACCAGATCATCCGCTCCCTGCTCGTGCTGGACCGCACCGGGGCGGTCGTGGTGTCGACCCAGGCCGGCGCGCCGAGTCCGGTGGCTTCGCTGGCGCAGCGCGACTATTTCGCGCCGCACGTTCGCGGTGCTGACCGCGAGTTGGTCTTTGGTGCGCCGGAGTTGGGCCGTGGCGACAAGCAGTGGATCTTGCCGATCAGCCGGCGCGTCAGTGCCGCCGACGGAGCCTTCGACGGCGTGCTCGTGGCGATGGTCCAGGGCGCCCACTTCCAGCCGTTCTACGACTCCATCGACCATGGCGCCGACGGCTCTGTCACGCTCTACCTCTCGACCGGCTGGGCGGCGGTCAACTCGCCGAACGACCAAGGCATCGCCGGCCGGAACTGGTCGGATACGCCGCTGTTTCGAGAGCACGTTCCGCAATGGCCCACCGGCACCGTGCGCGAAGTCCTGCCCCGCGACGGCATCGAGCGCATCTACAGCTACCGGGCCTTGAATGACTTCCCGGTGATCGTGAGCTACGGGCTGGCGATCCCGACCGTCCTTGCGCCCTGGCGGCAGGTGGCGTGGCGCGATGGCTTGCTGCTGTTGATCGGCTTGGTGGCGCTGTTGCGCATTGCCGTCGTGCTGAACCGGCACGATCTGCGCCGGCGGGAAACGCAGGCCGAAATCCAGCGTCTCAACGCGGGTCTGGAGCGACGGGTTCTCGAGCGCACCACCGAGCTCGATACGGCAAACCAGTCGCTGGTGAGGGCCACCCAGGCCGCAGAGGCGGCCAACAAGGCCAAGAGCACCTTCCTGGCCAATATGAGCCACGAGATCCGCACTCCGCTCAACGCCATCATTGGCTTGACGCACCTGCTGCGCAGCGCGGCGCCGTTGCCTGACCAAGTGCTGCGGCTGGACAAGCTCGACGTGGCTGCGACGCACCTGCTAGCGCTCATCAATGACGTGCTGGATATCTCCAAGATCGAGGCCGGCAAGCTCGAGGTGGAGCAGGCCGACTTCTCTTTGGGCACTGTCTTCGACCAGGTCCGGGTGTTGATTGCGGACGCGGCGCACGCCAAGGGGCTGGCGGTCGACATGGATCTGGGTGGCGTGCCGCTGTGGTTGCGCGGTGACGCCACCCGGCTGCGTCAGGCGCTGCTCAACTACGCCAGCAATGCCGTCAAATTCACCGAGCGAGGCAGCATCAAGCTGAGCGCCATGCTGGCGCAAGACAGCGGCGACGAATTGCAAATTCGCTTCGAGGTCGCGGACACCGGCGTCGGCATCGAGCCGGGCAAATTGGCCGCCTTGTTCCTCGCCTTCGAGCAGGCCGATCCGTCAACCACACGTCAATACGGCGGCACCGGCCTGGGCCTGGCGATCACACGCCGCCTGGCCGAACTGATGGGCGGCCAGGCCGGGGTTGAAAGCCAGCCGGGGCGGGGCAGCCGGTTCTGGTTCACGGCCCGCCTTCGACGCGCCGCGGGGGTCATGCCGGATGACGCCAAGGCCGGCTTGAACCCGGCGTCGGCGGTCGATGAGTTGCGCCGCCGCCATGCCGGCGCCCGGCTGCTGCTGGCCGAAGACAACGCGGTCAACAGCGAGATCGCGGTCGCCATGCTGCGCGCCGCCGGGCTGGCCGTGGATGTGGCGGTGAATGGCCGCGACGCGGTCGAGATGGCGACGACCGCCGCCTACAGCCTGATCCTGATGGATGTGCAGATGCCGCAGATGGACGGCCTGGAAGCGACGCGAGCCATCCGCACCCTGCCCGAGCGGGGCGGGACGCCGATTCTGGCCATGACGGCCAATGTTTTCGACGAAGACCGGCGCGCCTGCATGGCCGCCGGCATGAATGCCGTTGTCGCCAAGCCGGTCGCTGCCGCGGCGCTCTACGCCGCGCTGCTGGATTGGCTGCCGAAACTTGTCCCGGCGCAACCGGCGGCGCCGGCGGGTGGATCGCCTTCACTGCTCCGGCCGCCACCCTAGCCAGGCCCCTACCAACGCCATCAGCGCGGGCACGGCC
>JANPMR010000023.1:0-13524 GCA_031427055.1 Rubrivivax sp. | reverse complement strand
TGGCGCGACAGCAGCAGCGCGCTGGGGCGGCCAATGTTGCCCAGCGCCATCGTCCACGCCACCACCGTCTCTGCGGTGTCGGCCGGGCGCCAGACGTCCAGGTTGGGGATCAGCCGCAGGCTGGCCGCGTGCTCCACGCTCTGGTGCGTGGGGCCGTCTTCACCGAGACCGATGCTGTCGTGCGTGAAGACGTGGATGACGCGCTTTTTCATCAGCGCGGCCATGCGGATGGCGTTGCGGCTGTAGTCGCTGAAGGTCAGGAAGGTGCCGCCGTAGGGGATGAAGCCGCCGTGCAGCGCGATGCCGTTCATGATGGCCGCCATGCCAAATTCGCGCACGCCGTAGTTGACATGACGACCGACGCGTACCGCGCCGGGGGTGGCGCCCGCGTCGGCGTAGGTCACCACATTGCCGGCGTCGTCAAAGCGCAGCGGCGCGGTCGACGAGGTGTTGGTCAGGTTGCTGCCCGTCAGGTCGGCGCTGCCGCCCAGCATCTCGGGCAGCGCCTTCGTGAAGACCTCGAGCGCAATCTGGCTGGCCTTGCGTGAGGCCACGGCCTCGGCCTTGGTGTCGGCGGCCTTGATGGCATCCACCGCGGTCTGCACAAAGCCTGCCGGCAGCAGGCCGTTCATGCGCCGGCGCAGCTCGGCGGCCAGCGCCGGGTGCGCCTTGGCATAGGCCGCCATGCGCTTGTCCCAGGCGGTCTGCGCCTTGCCGCCACTTGCACGGGCGTCCCAGGCTGCGTAGGCGGCGTCGGGCACGACAAAGGGCTCTGCCGTCCAGCCCAGCGCCTCGCGCGTGAGGCGGATCTCGTCCGCACCCAGCGGCTCGCCATGCGCCTTGGCGGTGCCGCCGCGGTTCGGGCTGCCTTTGCCGATGGTGGTCTGGCAGATGATGATCGTCGGCCGGTCGATCGAGGCCTTGGCCTGCTCGATGGCGGCGCTGACCGCGTCAGCGTCGTGGCCGTCGAGCGGGCCGATGACGTCCCAGCCATAGCCTGCAAAGCGCAGGCCCACCTCGTCGATGTACCAGGGCTTGACGGCGCCGTCGATGCTGATGCCGTTGTCGTCGTACAGCGCAATCAGCTTGCCCAGTTTCCAGGCGCCGGCCAGCGCGCAGGCCTCGTGGCTGATGCCCTCCATCAGGCAGCCGTCGCCCATGAAGGCCCAGGTACGGTGGTCGACCACGGTGTGGCCGCGGCGGTTGAATTCGGCGGCCAGCAGCTTCTCGGCCAGCGCCATGCCCACGGCATTGGCCAGGCCCTGGCCGAGCGGGCCGGTGGTGGTTTCGACGCCCGGCGTGAGGTCGACTTCGGGGTGGCCCGGCGTCTTGCTGTGCAACTGCCGGAAGTTGCGCAGCTCGCCCATCGGCAGGTCATAGCCGGTGAGGTGCAGCAGCGCGTACAGGATCATCGAGGCGTGGCCGTTGGACAGCACGAAACGGTCGCGGTCTGGCCAGCGCGGATCGCTCGGGTTGTGGCTCAGGTGGCGTCCCCACAGCGCCACGGCCATCTCGGCCATGCCCATCGGCGCGCCCGGGTGGCCAGAGTTGGCCTGCTGGACGGCGTCCATTGCCAGGGCGCGAATGGCGTTGGCCATCAGCGATGCGGAGTGGGGGCTGTCGGATCCGGTGGTGGCCATGGCTGAGCGCGTTCGACTTGGAGGAAATCGATTCTAGGTGCGCGCCACGCGTGCTCAGGCTTGGCGAACGGGTGCACCAGGCGCCAGCGCAGGACGCGCCGATCATCCGCGCCGGCGACGCGTGCACCGAAGAGCCGCTGAGCCGGGCGAGCCCGCAACCGGCGTCCGCGCCGGGTAGTTGCCCGACAGGTCGGGACCTTCCGCGTAGCCGCCTGCCTGTGCGCCGGCCGCGGCCAGAGTCGTGAACACGGCCAGGACGGTCGTATCAAACAGCGATGTCATCTGCGACTCCATTGAGCAGAAGGGGCACGCGGACCGCGTGCCCCTTCGGGTTTGCAGCGGCCTGCGATCAGCGCTCCGCGCGACGGCGGCGCGCCAGCAAGCCCAACAGGCCCAGGCCACCGGCCACCGGCCACCGGCCACCGGCCACCGGCCATCAAGACGTAACTGCTCGGCTCGGGAACGGCCGTCATGACGTAGAGCTGGCCGCCTTCGACGAATTCACCGGCAATGCCGCAGTGCGCCTGCATCACGCCGAGCTAGCTGCGCTGGCCATCGGCGCGGCCCAGGACGCTGGTGATCTCGATGACACCGGAGCTCTCTTCGTCCAGCGAGTGCGGCGCGGTGGGCGAGAGGAAACGGGCGCGGTCCGACTCGAGGATCTGCGTCGTGGTGCCGGCGCTCGGGTCGTAGACCCAGGTCTTGTTGCCGCTGTAGGGGTTGGCCACCGAGTTCTCCCAGGAGAACTTGCCCAGCTTGGGCAGCTCGTAGGCCCCGCCCTTGTCGGTACCGGTCGCCACGAAGGCGTAGGCACGGCCTTCACTGCCGACAGCCGGTGTCCAGCCGCCCGCGCCCTTGTTCACCAGATGCGATGTCGCCAGGTCGGCGCCCGACAGCACGCGGCAGTCGCTCTTGCGAATGACCCACTCGGACACGAAGGCGCCGGTGGCGCCATGCGCGCGAACCACACCGGCCGTGCCGCCCAACTCGTGGTTCATCAGGACCGTGAAGGTGCCGTTGCCGTTGTCATAGGCGCCCAGGCCGTCGGGGATGCCGACCCTCTTGTAGCCGTTGTCGGCGTTGATGGCCGGGGCGGCCGCTGTGCCGCCGACCGTGATGATGGAGGTGACGCTCCAGCCCGGCGCCGTGGGCACGACGTAGGGCGACTGGCTGCTGCTCGGCCCGGTGGTCTGGGCGAACGCGCCGCTGCTGATGGCCAGCCCGATGAGGGCGGCGAGGGTGTTCATGCGCATGGGTACGGCTCCTGGGGGGTGTCGGTGTTCGACGGCGACGGGCCGCTCCGGCGAAGCGTGGGCACGGTGCATGTCAGCGCGGTGACGCTCGAAGTCCGTTGTGACCGCGCGGGGATCGGCGTCAGTCCCTCGCCCCCGCCCGTTCGTGCCCGATTCGCCCGACCCCGGCAATCCGTGCAAGCCTGCGCCGCCGAGTCTTCCGCAACCGGTTGCAACAGGCGAAGATTGCCGGCGTGAATTCGCCTTCCTCGACCTCGGCTGCCGCAGGGCGCTGGTTGCCTGCCGGCGCCCTGGCGCTGCTCTTGGCCGATCTGGCGCTGTTAGCCTGGCCGGGGCTGCTGCCCGACGCGGCACGGTTGCTGGCGGCGGCCGCTGGCGGCGCCCTCGCTGTTGCACTCGCCGTCTCGCTGGCACGCAGCCGCGTCAAGCAGAGCCCGCCGCGGCCGCTGCCCCTGGCGCCTGCGGCCGCCCCGCCAAGCCAGCTCGAGCGCCTCGTCGACGCGCTGCCCGCCGCGGTGGCGGTGTTCGACGCCGATGACCGGCTGGTGGTGGCCAACCCGGCATACCGGGCCGCCAATGCCGAGCTCGCGGACATCCTGCATCCCGGCTTGAGCTTCGAGGCGCTGGCGCGTGTGCGCGCGCAACGTGGGCTGGTGCCGGCGGCCGTGGGGCGCGAGGAAGACTGGGTTCAGCAGCGCCTGGCGGCGCACCGCAATCCCGGCCCGGCGCTGGTGGTGTCCCGGCCGGGCGGCGTCTGGTGGCGCATTGTCGAGCGCCGGATCGACGGCGGCGGCGTGCTGCTGCACAGCGTCGACATCACCGATGCCGTGGACAAGGAGCAGGCGCTCGAGGGCGCCCGGCGCGACGCCGAACTGGCCCACGAGCGCCTGGTCGACGCGATCGAGGCGCTGCCCGCCACCTTCGAGTTGTATGACGCCGATGACCGGCTGGTCATGCACAACCGCGCGCTCGCCTTGGCCTATCCGCACCTCACGCCGCATCTGGCCGAGGGCCTGCGCTTTGCCGAGCTGGCGCGCCTGGACGCGGCCCATGGCGGCCAGGCCGAGCTGCTGGGCGATCTGGACGAATGGCTGGCCCGGCGCGAGGCGCAACGTCGCGCGCCGCAGGCCGGCCGCTCGACGCTGATCGGCACGCCCGACGGGCGCTGGATGCGCATGTACGAGACGCGGCTGCGCAGCGGCGGCATGGTGGCCATCCGCGTCGACGCCACCGAGGTCGAGGCGCAGCGTGTCGAGCTGGACGAGGCGCGCCGTTTGGCCGAGATGGCCATGTCGCGACTCGAAGACGCCATCGAGGCGCTGCCCGCCGGCTTCGAACTCTTCGACGCTGCCGACCGGCTGGTGATTTCCAACCGCCGGCTGCGCGAGATGTATCCCGGCGTGGGCGAGCTGCTGGCCGGCTACCCGACCTTCGAAGAGATGGTGCGCGCCAGCCACGCCAAGGGTCACCTGGACGTCCTGGCACCGGGTGAAACGCTCGACGCCTGGCTGGCTGAGCGCCAGCGCGAGCGCAAGAACCCGGGCGCGCCGCGCGAGCAGCAGATGGCGCCTGGCGTGTGGGTGCGCATCTACGAGCGCCGGCTGCGCGACGGTGGCCTGGTGGGCGTGCGCGTCGACGTCAGCGAGCAAAAGTTGCGCGAGCAGCAGCTCACCCAGCTCAACGAGCGGCTGGACCGCGCCAACGCCGAGCTCTCGCGCCTGTCGGACACCGACGCGCTCACCGGCCTGGCCAACCGGCGCCTGTTTGACCGCCGGCTGGAAGAAGAAGGGTCGCGCGCCGTGCGCCACCGCATGCCGCTGGCGCTGGTGATGTTCGATGTCGACCACTTCAAGCGCTACAACGACCACCACGGCCACCCCGCAGGCGACGCCTGCCTGCGCGCTGTGGCCGGCGTGCTGCGCGCCGAAGTGCGGCGTGCCGGCGACGTGGTGGCGCGGCTGGGTGGCGAAGAATTTGCCATCCTGCTGCCGCACCACGACGAAGCCGAAGCCCTGGCCCTGGCCGAGCGCTGCCTGGCCGGGCTGGAGCGCGCCGCCGTCGTCCACGGCGACTCACCGCTGGGGCCGCACGTCACGCTCAGCGGCGGCGTTGCCGAACTGGCCACCGTGGGCGTCGCCCAGGGCCCCGCCGCCCTGGTAGCGGCCGCCGACGCCGCCCTGTACGCCGCCAAGCAAGCCGGCCGCCAGCGCGTGATGCGCCGCGGCGGCAGCGCGCCAGTGGAGCGCTGACTCGCAGGCTCTGGGCCCGCCTGCAAAGCGCTGCTTCGCAGGCCCGGGGCGCTTGACTTGCGTCAAGGGTCGCGGCGAGCGCGCTGCCATGCTGCGCGCCATGCGACACACCGCCCTGGACATCATCCGCGACGAGCACCAGGCCCTGGCCGCCATGCTGCGCTCGCTCACCCTGCTGCTGGCGCAGGCCCGCCGCGAGCACAAGCTGCCCGACTTTGGCGTGCTGCGCGCGATGCTGTTCTATGTGGACGAGTTTCCCGAGCGGCTGCACCACCCCAAGGAAAGCGAGCTGCTCTTTCCCAGGCTGCGCGAGCGCTGCCCCGAACTGGCGCCTGTGATGGCGCGCCTGGACGAAGACCATGCGCTGGGCGAGCGCGAGGTGCGCAGCCTGCAGCACGCGCTGCTGGCGTTTGAGCTGCTGGGCGAGTCGCGCCGCGCCGCCTTCGAGACCGCGGTGCAGGCCTACGTCTCGGCCTACCTCGAGCACATGGCGATCGAAGAGCGCGAGATCCTGCCCGCAGCGCGGCGCAGCTTCAGCGCCGAGGACTGGCAAGCGCTGGACGAGGCCTTTGCCGCCAACCGCGACCCGCTTACCGGCCACCCGGCAGCGGCAGAGTTCGAGCCGCTGTTCCGGCGCATCCTGAACAGCGCCCCGGCGCCGATCGGCCTCGGGCCCGCCGGCTGACACACGGCGCGGCGCAGTGCGGCCGCACCTGGGGAAAGCCCGGGCGCGCGCTTGTCGATTTCCGGCGCTTCAGCGCGCTTTGACGACTATCGTTTGCGCCTTCGCCTGGACTGGAGACGCCCATGCAGCGCCTGTTCCCCCGCCCGATCGTCCGCTTGATCGTCCGCTTGACGGCTGCCATGGCGCTGTTGTTCGCCAGCGCCGCCCCCGTGCAAGCCGCCTGGCCCGAGCGGCCCATCAAGCTGGTGGTGGCCTTCGCCGCTGGCAGCTCCACCGACATCGTGGCGCGGCTGCTGGCCGAGCAGTTGCAGGCGTCCCTGGGGCAGACCGTGGTGGTCGAAAACAAGCCCGGCGCCGGCGGCAACATCGCCACCCAGCAGGTCATGAACTCGCCGGCCGACGGCTACACCGTGCTCATCCACAGCGTGGCCTACGCGGTCAACCCGTCGCTGTTTGCCAACGCCGGCTACGACGCGGTGAACGACCTGCAGCCGGTGGCGATGGCCGCCGTCACGCCCAACCTCGTCTACGTGCACCCGGACGTCAAGGCCAGCACCCTGCCCGAACTGCTGGCGCTGGCCAGGAGCAGCAAGTTGGCCTACGCCTCGTCGGGCAATGGCACCACCACGCACCTGGGCGCCGAGTGGCTGTTTCGCGCCCTGGCCAAGGTCGACATCACGCATGTGCCCTTCCAGCCCGCGGCGGCGACCCACGCCGTGGTCAGCGGGCAGGTGCCGATCGCGAGCACCTCGATGCCGCCGGCTGTGCCCTTTGTCAAGAGCGGCAAGGTGCGGCCGCTGGCGGTGATGTCGGCCAAGCGCAGCCCGGCGCTGCCCGACGTGCCCACGGTGGCTGAACTCGGCTACCCCGGCTTCGAAGCCAACACCTGGTTTGCGCTTTTCGCGCCGGCCAAAACACCTGCCGACGTGCTCGATCGGCTCAACGCCGAGATCAACAAGGCGCTGCTCGCCAAGCCCGTGCAAGAGCGCTTCGAGGCCCTCTCGCTCGAGGCCCAGCGGCTGGACCGCCCGGCCATGCGCCGCTACCTCGAGAGCGAGGTCGCCAAGTGGGGCAAGCTGGTCAAGGACATCGGCGTCAAGGTCGAGTGACCGTGGTCTTTCAGGAGCCTCCATGAGATTCGTGAGCTATCGGGCCGACGGCCGTGCGGCCTGGGGCGTGCAGCGCGCTGACGGCGTGGTGCCAGCCCAAGTGCTGGGCCTGTCCCTGGCGGCCGAGCTGCCGGCCTTCATTGCGCAGTGCGATGCCACGCCGGGCCTGCGGGCCGACGTGGCGCGGCGCGCGGCCATCGCCACACCACTGGCCGCGGTGGAGCTGCTGCCCTGCGTGCCGCAACCGGGCAAGATCGTCTGCCTGGGCGTCAACTACATCGACCACGCCAAAGAAGGCGGCAACACGGTGGGCGACTACCCGGCGCTGTTCTTGCGCTGCAACAGCTCGCTGCTGGCGCATGGCGCGCCGCTGCGCGTGCCGTCTATCAGCAGCAAGCTCGACTACGAGGCCGAGCTGGCCGTCGTCATCGGCCGCCGCGCGCGCTTCGTGACCGAGGCCGACGCGCTGGCCCACGTCTTCGGCTACGCCTGCTTCAACGATGCCACGCTGCGCGACTACCAGCGCAAGACGACGCAGTGGACGATCGGCAAGAACTTCGACGCCACCGGCGGCTTCGGCCCCTGCCTGGTCACCGCCGACGAACTGCCGCCGGGCTGCGTGGGCCTGCACATCGAGAGCCGACTCAACGGCCAGGTGATGCAAAGCGCCAGCACGGCCGACATGGTCTTCGGCGTCGCGCGAACCATTGCGCTGCTTTCGGAATGCATGACGCTGGAGCCGGGCGACGTCATCGTCACCGGCACACCCGCGGGCGTGGGCTACGCGCGCACGCCACCGGTCTGGATGGCTGCTGGCGACACCATCGAAGTCGAGATCGAAGGCGTGGGCCTGCTGTCCAACCGGGTCACGGCATGAAGGACATCCGCCTCGACAACATCACGCAGGTCGCGGCCGACAGCTTTGCCGGCCTGCCCGACGCGCGCCAGCGCCTGCTGGTGCAAGAGCTGGTGCGCCACCTGCACGGCTACGCCAAGGCGGTGAGGCTCACGCACGAGGAGTGGCGCGGCGCCATCGCCTTCCTGCACCGCGTGGGCGCGATGTCCGACGACTCGCGCAGCGAGTTCTCGCTGCTGTCGGACGTCACCGGCCTGTCGAGCCTGGTCGACCTGCTGGCCAGCGATGCAGCCCACCCTGCGGCCACGCCCGGTAGCGTGCTCGGGCCTTTCCACACGGCCGGCTCGCCCTGGCTTGCCAACCCCGCCGACCTGGTGCGCGACAACGCCGGCGAGCCGGTGCGCCTGCGCGGCCGCGTCTGCGGCGCCGACGGCGCGCCACTGCCAAACGCCACGCTGGACTTCTGGCAGAACGCCGCCAACGGCCTGTACTGGCAGATCGACCCGACCCAGCCAACCGACAACCTGCGCTGCCGGCTGCAGGTGGACGAGAAGGGCCGTTTCGAGATCCGCACCGTGCGCGTCGTGCCCTACCAGATCCCGACCGACGGACCGGTGTGGGCCGACGTCGTCGAGCCCGCCGGGCGCAGCGCCTGGCGGCCGGCGCACTACCACCTGATCGTCGCGGCCCCGGGGCATCGCAGCCTGGTCACCGAGCTGTTCCAGGCCGACGATCCCTACCTGGAAACCGACGCCGTCTTCGGTGTGCGCGAGGCCTTGGTGGGCCGCTACGAAGACGGGCCCGACGGCCCCGTGATGAATGTCGAGCTGCGGCTCGCCCCGACGACCCACGCCTGAGCGTGAAGATGATCCGACACCGGTCGACACCCGAAGCGCGCGGCAGCACCTGCCATGAACCCACCTGAAGGCCTGTTCGTCGCCGACGACGGCGCGCCGCGCTGCTTCTGGTGCCAGGCCAGCGCGCCCTACCGCCACTACCACGACCAAGAGTGGGGCTTCCCGGTCAGGGACGACACGCGCCTGTTCGAGAAGATTTGTCTCGAAGGCTTCCAGGCCGGGCTGAGCTGGCTGACCATCCTGAACAAGCGCGAGAACTTCCGTGCTGGCTTTGCCGGCTTCGACATCGAGCAGGTCGCGCGCTTCGGCGAGGCCGACATCGCCCGCCTGCTGGCCGACGCCGGCATCGTGCGCCACCGCGGCAAGATCGAATCGACGATCAACAATGCGCGCCGCGCATTGGACCTGCGCGACGAGGCCGGAACGCTCGCGGCCTACTTCTGGCGCTTCGAGCCGACGCCCGCTGCGCGGCCGCACAGGCTGACACTGGCGGCGCTGAGAGCGATGACCACCTCGCCCGAATCCACCGCGCTGTCCAAGGATCTCAAGAAGCGCGGCTGGAGCTTCGTCGGCCCGACCACGGTCTACGCTTTCATGCAGGCCATGGGCCTGGTCAACGACCACCTCGAGGGCTGCCATGTGCGCGCAAGCGCGCTGCGCTCGCGCTCGACGCTGACTCGGCCTTGAGCCGCCGTTGCGCCAGGTGAATTCCAGACAGGCGGCAGAATACGGCGTGCCCACGCCCGCCGACGCCACCGATCTGCCCGCCGACAAAGCCGGCGATGCGTTGGTGCACCGCTGGGTCCTGGAACGGCTGGGCGAAGGCGTCTGCGTCCTCGATGCCGCCTTGCGCGTGACCGCCTGGAACGCGCGCTTCGCCGAGCTGACCGGGCTTGATGCGGGTGCCATTCGCCCGGGCGTGCACCTGCGCGAGCTCTTGATCGCGCAGGCCACAACGGGCGAGTTCGGCGACGTCGAGCCGCACGCCGAAGCCGAGCAGCGCATCGCGCAGTTGCGCCAGGATGCGGTGACGGTCAACGAGCGGCTGCGCGCCGACGGCACCATGATCGAGGTGCGGCGCAGCCCGACGCCCGACGGCGGCGTGGTGGTGGTGGTGGCCGACATCACGGGGCGCAAGGCTGCCGAGGCCTCGCTGGCCGAGCGCCAGCGGACGCTGGCCCTGCTGCTGGAGAACACCGAACAGGGCTTCTGGTTCATCGACAACGAGCTGCGCACCACCGACGCCAACCCGGCCATGTGCAACATGCTCGGACTGAGCCTGCCGCAGATGATGGGGCGCGGCATCTACGAGTTTGTCGATGACGAGAACGCGGCCACCTTCCGCCAGCACGTGGCGCTGCGCCAGCAGGGCCACGCCGACGGCTACGAGATTTCGCTGCGGCGCGCCGACGGTAGCGCCGTGCACTGCTTCAACAACGCCACGCCGCTGCTCGATGCCAGCGGCCAGAAGCGTGGCGCGGTGGGCATGTTCTCCGATATCGGGCGCCTCAAGCAGGCCGAACAAGAGATCCGCCTGACGGGTGCGCTGCTGGCGCAGAAGTCGCACGTGCTCGAGATCACGCTCGACAGCCTGTCGCAGGGCGTGCTGACGCTGGACGCCGAAGGCCGCGCCACCGCCTACAACCGCCAGTTCCTGAGCCTGATGGAGATTCCGGACGCGCTCATGCAGACGCGGCCCACGCTGGACGAGGTGCTTGCCCTGCAGATCGCCCGCGGCGACTTCCCGGGCGAGCTCGGCACGCCGGAAGCCGTCGCGCGGCGGCGGCAGTCGTCGCGCTACCAGCGCACGCGCCGCGACGGCATGGTGCTGGAGGTGCAGGTCCACGCCGCGGCCGATGGCAGCCAGGTGCGCACCTACAGCGATGTCACCGCCGACGTGCGGGCGCAGCGGGCCCTGAGCGACAGCGAGGCGCGTTTCCGGCGCATGGCTGACGCCGCGCCGGCGCTGATCTGGGAGTCGGCCCCCGACGGCACGGCAATCTGGTTCAACCAGCGCTGGCTCACCTACACCGGCCGCAGCATGGCGGCCGAGCTGGCCCGCACCTGGAGCGACCGCTTGCACGCCGACGACATCGAACGCTGCCGCAACGCGTTTGCCGACGCCGCGGCTCGGCATCGGCCGTTCAGCGTGGAGTTTCGCGTGCTGCGTGGCGATGGCCGTTTGGCGTGGATCGTCGACAGCGGCGCTCCGCGCATCGGCGCCGACGGGCGATTCGAGGGTTTCATCGCCTACGGCTGGGACATCACCAAGCGAAAAGCGGCCGAGGCCGCGCTGCTGGCCGCCAAGGATGAAGCCGAGCGCGCCAACCGCGCCAAGAGCGAGTTCCTGTCACGCATGTCGCACGAATTGCGCACGCCACTCAACGCGGTGCTGGGCTTTGGGCAACTGCTCGAGTACGACGCCGCCGACCCGCTGAGCGCGGCGCAACGCGCCCGCGTGCAAGAGCTGCTGCGCGGCGGCCGCCACCTGCTGAGCCTGATCAACGACGTGCTCGACCTGGCGCGCATCGAGGCCGGCACGCTGCAGCTGGATCTGCAGCCCGTGGACGTCGCCGAGGTGGTGGGCGACTGCCTGCGCCTGGTGCAACCGATGGCCGACGCGCGCGGCATCGAGATCGTCGTGCAAGCTGGCGGCGATGGCGCAGGCCTTGTGCTGGCCGACCCGACACGGCTCAAGCAGGTGCTGCTCAACCTGCTGTCCAACGCCATCAAGTACAACCACCACCGCGGCCGCGTGCAGCTGGATTGGGTGCTCGAGCCCGGCGCGCGGCAGGTGCGCATCGGCGTGCACGACACCGGCCCCGGCCTCAGCCCGGCGGAGCAGGGCAAGCTGTTCCAGGCTTTCGAGCGCCTGGACGCCGAGCGCTCCAGCGTCGAGGGCGCCGGCATCGGCCTGGCACTGAGCAAGTGGCTGGTCGACCTGATGCGGGGCGAGATCGGTGTGCACAGCCAGCCCGGCAAGGGCAGTGTGTTCTGGGTGCTGCTGGCGCGGGCCGAACGGCCGGCCTCGACCGACGCCGCAGCGCCGACGCCTGAGGTGCCGGCCGCCCCGCAGGCGGCACCGGCCGCGGCCGCCACCGCAACAAGGCCGCGGCGCGTGCTCTACATCGAAGACAACGAGGTCAACCAGCTGCTCATGGAAGGCATGCTCGCGCAGCGCCCGAACATCGAGCTGTCGATGGCCGGCCTGCCGCTGCAAGGCCTGGCGATGGCGCTGGCGCAGCCGCCCGATCTGCTGCTGCTCGACATCCAGCTGCCGGGCATGAGTGGCTTCGAGGTGCTGCGCGAACTGCGCAGTCACCCCGAAACGAGCGATCTGCCCGTGGTGGCGGTCAGCGCCAACGCGCTGGACAGCGACCGCGAACAGGCGGCGCAGGCCGGCTTTGCCGACTACATCACCAAGCCGATCGACCTGCCGCGGCTGCTGGCGGTGGTGGATCGCTTGCTGGCCGGCTGACGCTCACGATGCCAGCAGCCGCCGCGCCCGGTGCAGGCGCACGAAGAGGTTTTGCTCGCTGATGGCCAGTGCGCGGCAGACGTCCTCGGTGCTGTCGTCCTGCAGCAGCCGGTGCTCGACCACGCTGCGCAGCGATTCGGGCAGCGCGGCGATGCGCTTGAGCGTGCGGCGCAGGCGTTGGCGCTGCTCGGCAATCTCGTCGGGCCGCGGCTGCGGGCAGGTCAGCTGCAGGCCGGCGCCGTCCTCGTCATCGTCACCGCCCCCACTGTCCAGGCTGTCGTGCCCGACGCGCTGGCGCACCAGGTCGACGATCTTGTGCTTGAGGATGGCCACCAGCCAGCTGCGCAGCGCGGCGCGGCCGCCGAAACGGGCAGCGCCGCTGGCCACGGCCTCGAAGACGTCATGCACCAGGTCTTCGGCCAGCGCCGGGTCGAGCAGGCGCCGCCGCGCAAAGCTCACCAGGTAGCTGCGATGGGCGGCCAGCTCGGCCCAGCTGACGCACACGGCCAGGGCCACCGGCGGCAGGATGGCGTGGGGCAGCGCGTTGACGTTGACGTTGGCGGCGTGGGTGGCGATCTGCATGGCGGGCCTCGGTGTGGAGTCGATGGCTACACTGTGCTCACCGCACCTCGCGCCAGCCTCACCGAAGATCACAGCCAGATCACATCGGTGTAAGAACGGCGCCCTCGGTCCCGACCCCAACGCATGGCCAGCCACATCCTCGTTGCCGAAGACCAGGCCGACATCCGCGATCTCATCGTGCTCAACCTGCAGCACGCCGGGTACGGGGTGACGGCAGTGGCCGACGGCCGCGCCGCACTGGCCAGCCAGATCGAGCAGGCCAGCGACCTGCTGATCCTGGACCTCATGATGCCGGGCCTGGACGGGCTGGAGGTCTGCAAGGCGCTGCGCGCCAAGGGCCGCGCCGCACCCATCCTGATGCTCACCGCCAAGAGCACCGAACTCGACCGCGTGCTGGGCCTGGAGCTGGGCGCCGACGACTACCTCACCAAGCCTTTCTCGATGGCCGAGCTGCTGGCGCGCGTGAAGGCCCTGCTGCGCCGCGCCGAACTGCTGCGCGCCGCGGCGGCCGCCCCCGCGCCGACGCGGGCGGTGCGCAATGGCGAGCTCGAGATCCTGCCCGTGCGGCGCGAGGTGCGCTTCAACGGGCCCGATGGCGGCCGCACCATCGAGTTCACGGCGCTCGAGTTCGACCTGCTGCTGCACTTTGCCAGCCACCCGGGGCGCGTGTTCTCGCGCGCGCAGCTGCTCGACGCCGTGTGGGGCTACTCGCACGAAGGCTACGAGCACACGGTGACGACGCACATCAACCGCCTGCGCGCCAAGGTCGAGCAAGACCCGATGAGCCCGCGCTTCATCCTCACCGTGCGCGGCGC
>JANPMR010000022.1:0-6766 GCA_031427055.1 Rubrivivax sp. | reverse complement strand
TCGGTGACGGCGCATCCCGGCGAGTTGGTGACGGTGATGTACGAGTTCCGCAACCCCAACAAGCGCACCATGTTCGCGCAGGCCATCCCGAGCTATGCGCCGGCGCAGGCCGCGGCGCACTTCAACAAGCTTGAGTGCTTCTGCTTCAGCGAGTGGAAGCTGGCGCCGGGCGAGAGCAAGCAGTGGCCGGTGGCATTCGTGATCGACCCCAAGTTGCCGAAGGACGTGACGACGATCACCTTGTCCTACACCTTCTTCGAGGTTGGCGGCAAGGTGCCGGCGGCACCCAAGGGTGTGCTGTGAGCGATCTCCGGCAAGCCGCGCAGCGCCCGGCGTCGATGCTGCAGACGGTGCGCGCCGTGGCGTGGTCGTTCTTCGGCGTGCGCCGGCATGCCGACTACGAGCAGGACATGAGCAAGCTCAATCCGCTGCATGTGGTGATTGCCGGGCTCATCGGCGCGGCGCTGTTCGTGCTGGCCATCGTGATGCTGGTGCGCTGGGTGCTTGCCAGCGGCGTCGCCGCCTGAACGGTTTCTAGGAATTCCCAGGGTTCGAGGAGAAATATCGAGATGTCAGCCACCACTTCTGCGGGCCACACCCCGTACTACTTCATTCCGCCGCCGTCACGCCATCCGGTGCTGATGGCCTTCGGCCTGTTCCTGGTCATCTTCGGTGCTTCGCAGTGGATCAATGGCGCGGGCTGGGGCGCCTACGTGCTGCTGGCCGGCATGGCGGTGTGGCTGGGTGTGATGTTCCAGTGGTTCAGCCAGGCCATCGGCGAGAGCGAGGGCCATCTCTACTCCGACCGTGTCGACGTCTCTTTCCGCTGGAGCATGAGCTGGTTCATCTTCAGCGAGGTGATGTTCTTTGCCGCGTTCTTTGGCGCGCTGTATTGGGCCCGCGTGCACTCGGTGCCCACGCTGGGCAACCTCGATCACCAGCTGCTGTGGCCTGATTTCAAGGCCATCTGGCCCAGCGGCGGTGCCGGCGTGACCGCGTCGCCTGCTGGCACAGTCGAGGCTTTCTCGACCATCGGGCCCTGGCCACTGCCGACGATCAACACCGCACTGCTGCTGACTTCGGGTGTCACGCTCACGATCGCGCACCACGCGCTGATCGCCAACCAGCGGGCCAAGACGATCCTGTGGATGTGGATCACGGTGGCCTTGGGCGCGACCTTCGTCGCTGTGCAGGCCTTCGAGTACATCCACGCCTACCGCGACCTGAACCTCAAGCTCAGCTCGGGCATCTTCGGCTCCACCTTCTTCATGCTCACCGGCTTTCACGGCTTCCACGTCTTCGTGGGCATGTTGATGCTGACCTTCATCACGCTGCGCCTGATGAAGGGCCACTTCACGCCGGAGCGTCATTTCGGCTTCGAAGGTGCCGCCTGGTACTGGCACTTCGTTGACGTGGTGTGGCTGGGCTTGTACTTCCTCATCTACTGGTTGTGACCGAGACGGCACTTCACGCAAACGCCGCCTCGCGCGGCGTTTGCTTTTGCTAGTGCCCGACGGGCAGGCCGCCCGGGCGCACCCAGCCCATGTACCAGCTCAGCAGCAAGAAGATGAACAGCGCCACCGACAGGCCAACGCGAAGCGCCAGCGCGCGTGCCATGCGCTTGCCTTGCGGGTCGCCATCGCTGCCCTTGCGCAGCATGAACACGCCCGCGCTGGCCAGTGCGACGAGCACGGCCACGAGCATCAACACCATGATGGTCTTCATCGCAGCGGATTATCTTCTGCGCGGCGCGGCATGACGCTTCGCGCGGCCATCGTGCTGCTGGCCGCGCTGGCCTTGTCGGCGGCCACGGCGCGACTGGCGCTGTGGCAACTGGACCGCGCCGATCAGAAGCTGGCGCTGCAGGCGGCGCAACAGCGCCAGCGCGCCCTGCCGCCCTTGAGCGAGAGCGAGTTGCCCGCCACATCCGCGCAGGCCGAAGTCGACAAGCACCGCCTGGTGGCCCTGCAAGGCCGATGGCTGGCCGCCGCCACGGTGTACCTGGACAACCGCCCCATGAACGGCCGCACCGGCTTCTACGCCGTCACGCCGCTGCAACTGGCCGATGGCTCCGCGCTGCTGGTGCAGCGCGGCTGGCTGCCGCGCGACCTGCTGGATCGCACGCGCATCGCGGCGCCAGACGCACCGGCGGGCGTCGTTTCGGTGCGCGGCCGCATCGCCCCTGCGCTGCCGCGGCTGTATGAGTTCGACGCCGCGGCCTCGGGGTCGATCCGGCAAAATCTCGACATCGGCGCCTATGCGCGCGAAACGGGCCTGCGGCTGCGGCCGCTGGCCATCGTGCAGGACGACGCCGCCGCCAACGCGACCGACGGCCTGCTGCGTCAGTGGCCGCAGGCCGCCGCCGATGTCCACAAGCACTATGGCTACGCGGTGCAGTGGTTTGCGCTGTGTGCCCTGACCCTGGGTCTGTATGTCTGGTTCCAACTCATCCGTCCCCGCAAGAGCCGCAACCGTGCCAGCGACTGAACTCGCCGCGCTGACGGTGCACGGCCTGGACGTGCCCGACCTCGCCGAGCCCGAACAGGCGGCGCGCCGCCGCACCGCAAGTGGCCGCTTGCGCATGCTGCTGGTGCTGCTGGTGTGCGCGTCGCCGGTGGTGGCGTCGTACCTGGCCTACTACGTCGTGCGGCCGCAGACGCAGCGCAACTACGGCGCACTGATCCAGCCGACCCGCGGCCTGCCCGCACTGGCGCTGACCACGCTCGACGGCGCACCCGTGGCGGCCGCGTCGCTCAGGGGCCAGTGGTTGCTGGTGGCGGTGGCGCCTGCGGCTTGCGGATCGGCCTGCGAAGCGCGCCTGTTCATGCAGCGCCAGCTACGCGAGATGCTCGGCCGCGAGCGCGAGCGGCTGGACAAGATCTGGTTCGTCACCGACGCCGCGCCGCTGTCGCCCGCGCTGCGCGCTGCAGTTGACGCCGCGCCGGCGACCACCGCCCTGCGCGTCGACCGCGTCGCGCTGGCGGCGTGGCTTGAGCCGGCTGCCGGCGCCGCGCTGGAAGACCACCTCTACGTCGTCGACCCGATGGGCGAGTGGATGATGCGCATGCCGGCCGACGCCGACCCGGCGCGCGTCAAGCGCGACCTCGAGCGGCTGCTGCGCGCGTCGGCTTCGTGGGATCTGCCCGGCCGATGAACGCCGTACCGTTGGTCGACTTCGCACCCGCGCTGCGCCTGCTGCTGCTGGCGGCGCTGACGGCAGCGCTGCCCCTGGCGTGGGTGTGGCTGCGCCAACGCCAGGGCGACACGCCGGCGCGGCTGGCGGCGCTGACGACGCTGACGATGTTTCTCACCTTTGACCTCATCGTCTTCGGCTCCTTCACGCGCCTCACCGACTCCGGCCTGGGCTGCCCCGACTGGCCCGGCTGCTACGGCGAGGCCACTCCCTTTGGCGCTCGCGACGAGATCCAAGCGGCGCAGGCTGCGCTGCCCAGCGGGCCGGTCACCTGGTCCAAGGCCTGGATCGAGATGATCCACCGCTACCTGGCGATGACCGTGGGCGCGCTGATCCTGGTGACGGCCGGGGTCAGCTGGCTCGAGCGCCGCCGCCTGCCGCACTCGCCCTGGTGGCCGACGCTGACGCTGGCGTGGGTCATCGTGCAGGGCCTGTTCGGCAAGTACACGGTCACGCTCAAGCTCTACCCGGCGGTGGTCACCTTGCACCTGCTGGGCGGGCTGGCGCTGCTCGTGCTGCTGGCATGGCAGCACGAGGCCTTTGCACGGCGGCCGCTGGCGCTGGCGGCGCCGCTGCGCCGTGGCCTGTGGGTGGCGACGGCGGTCCTTGTCATGCAGGTGGCATTGGGCGGCTGGGTCAGCACCAACTACGCCGTGCTGGCCTGCAGCGGCTTTCCGCAATGCAACGGCCAGTGGTGGCCGGCGATGGACTTTGCCGGCGGCTTCACGCTGCTGCGTCACCTGGGCGCGGCTGGCGACGGCGGCGCGCTGACTTTTGACGCGCTGGTGGCCATCCAGATGGCGCACCGGCTGTTTGCGGTGATCGCCACGGCCGTGCTGTCATGGCTGGCATGGCGCCTGTGGACCTCGAGCGCCTTGTCGCTGCGGCGCTTTGGCGCCGGCCTGGCCGCGCTGCTGGCGCTGCAATTGGTGAGCGGGCTGAGCAACGTGGTGCTGGGCTGGCCGCTGGCGGCGGCGTTGGGGCACTCGGCCGGCGCCGCGGCGCTGGTGCTGCTGCTGGCCCTGTTACTGGCGCGCACGGCGCCCGGCCTTGATCGCATGGCGCAGCCGATGGCCAAGGCTGCCTAGAATCACGCGCTCCCATGTCCCAGACCCTCGCCGCCCCCCGCTCTGCCGCATCGCGCTGGGCGCAGTACTACACGCTGACCAAACCGCGCGTGGTGCAGTTGATCGTGTTCTGCGCCGTCATCGGCATGTTGTTGGCGCAGCCCGGCCTGCCCGACTGGCGCCTGGCCGGCGCCGCCACCTTGGGCATCTGGCTGGTGGCCGCGGCCGCAGCCGCCTTCAACTGCCTGGTCGAACAGCAAATCGACAGCCGCATGGCGCGCACGGCGTGGCGGCCGTCGGCCAAGGGCGAGCTGGCGAATGCGCACACGCTGTTGTTCTCGGCCGCGCTGTGCGGCGTGGGCAGCGCGGTGCTGTACTGGTGGGTCAATCCGCTGACCATGTGGCTGACCTTCGCCACCTTTGTGGGCTATGCGGTGGTCTACACCGTGATCCTCAAGCCGCTGACGCCGCAGAACATCGTCATCGGTGGCGCTTCGGGCGCCATGCCGCCGGTGCTGGGCTATGCGGCGATGACGGGCGAGGTCGGCCACGAGGCGCTAATCTTGTGCCTGATCATCTTCTTGTGGACGCCGCCGCACTTCTGGGCCCTGGCGCTGTACCGCGCCGAGGACTACCGCAAGGCCGGCCTGCCGATGCTGCCCATCACCCACGGCCCCGAGTTCACGCGCCTGCAGGTGCTGCTCTACACCATCGTGCTGTTCGCGGCGACGCTGCTGCCCTTCGTCTTTCGCATGAGCGGCGCGCTGTATCTGGCCGCAGCCGTGGTGCTGGGCGCGATGTTCATCGTCTACGCCTGGCAACTCTGGCGCGACTACAGCGACGCGCTGGCGCGCGCCACCTTCCGTTTCTCCATCTGGCATCTGTCGCTGCTGTTCGCCGCGCTGCTGCTCGACCACTATCTGATGCCATGGATCACCCTCGCCGTTGCTTGATCGTGCTCGGCCTTGCAGCACCGCTGCTGCACGGATGCGAGCGCTTGACTGCGCCGGCCGCGTTCAAGGCCATCGACATCACGGGGGCCGAGTACGCGCGCGACTTCGACCTGCCCGACGCCGATGGCAAGCGCCGTCGGCTGGCCGATTTCAAGGGCCGTGTCGTGGTGGTGTTCTTCGGCTTCACGCAGTGCCCGGATGTCTGCCCGACCACACTTCTAGAGCTGTCCGCGGTGAAGAAGTCGCTGGGCGCGGCGGGGGACCGCGTGCAGGGCGTGTTCATCACCGTCGACCCGGAGCGCGACACGCCCGAGGTGCTCAAGGCCTACGTCAGCAACTTCGGCGCTGATTTCGTGGCCCTGCGCGGCACGCTGGAGGAAACCAAGGCGACCGCCAAGTCCTTCAAGGTGTTCTACGCCCAGGTGCCCGGCAAGACCGCCACCAGTTACACGGTGGACCACACCGCCGGCAGCTACGTCTTTGACGCCGAGGGCCGAGTGCGCCTGTTCACGCGCTACGGCAGCGGTGCGGATGCGCTCAAGTCAGACCTGCAGCAGTTGCTGAAGTCGTAAGGTCTCTCAGTACCGCCCGGCCGTTCCGAAGGTACTGAGAGCCCCCTCGGGGGGCAGCGAACGCAGTGAGCGTGGGGGTTCCATTTCAGGCGTTCTCTTCGAGCGCCTTGCGCATCTTCTTCAGCGCCGCGACCTCGATCTGGCGGATGCGTTCGGCGCTCACGCCGTACTCGGCCGCCAGCTCGTGCAGGGTCATGCCGCCGGAGCTGTCGTCGTTGACCTTGAGCCAGCGTTCTTCCACCACGCGGCGGCTGCGCGCGTCGAGCACGCCCAGGGCGCCGGCAATGCCGTCGCCCGAGAGCCAGTCGCGGTGGCGCGCTTCAAGTTGCCGCGTCGGCTCGGAGCTGTCGTCGGCCAGGTAGGCGATGGGGGCGAAGCTCTCCTCGCTGTCGTCGGTCTGCGGCTCGAGCGCCACGTCGCCGCCCGACAGCCGGGTTTCCATCTCGATCACTTCCTCGGGTTTGACGTGCAACTCGCGCGCCACGGTCTCGACCTCGGCGGGCGTCAGCGTGTTGCGATAGGTGTCGGCGCTGTGGTCTTCGCCGTGGTCCTGTTTGAGGCTCTGCTTCATCGAGCGCAGGTTGAAGAACAGCTTGCGCTGGGCCTTGGTGGTGGCCACCTTCACCATGCGCCAGTTCTTGAGGATGTACTCGTGGATCTCGGCCTTGATCCAGTGCAGCGCGTAGCTGACGAGGCGCACCCCGTGTTCGGGGTCGAAGCGCTTGACGGCCTTCATGAGGCCGATGTTGCCTTCTTGTATCAGGTCACCCTGCGACAGCCCGTAGCCCATGTACTGGCGCGACACCGACACCACCAGCCGCAGATGTGACAGCACCAGCTGACCGGCGGCTTGCAGGTCGCCGGTGTTGCGCAGGGCACGGCCGAGTTCAACCTCTTGCGGCTGGGTCAGCATCGGCAGGCGGTTGACGGCCGAGACATAGGCATCCAGGTTGCCCAGCGAGGGCACCATCGCCCAGGGGT